>CAMAUF010000095.1 GCA_945861295.1 bacterium
CGCGTTTGGCGTTCTTGACGTTGCCGACGAGGCTGAGGACTTTCGTGCCATTCGCGTGCAGACGGTCGACCCAGGCGCCGGGGTTGCCGAGACCAGCCGCGAAAACGGGGATCTTCTCCTCGATCACGATCTCCATCTGCTCATCCGACATGCCGGCGCCAGGGCGACGGTTCACCATCGGGTTCGGCACGACCGGCGCCTCCAGCCACTCGATCCCGAGGCTTTCGGTGATCGCTTTGAGCTTGGCGCGGGTTTCGGGCGGGACGAGGTCCCGGGGGTCGCGGGGCGCTTCGCCGCTGGCCGCGCCGCCCATGAAGTTCGATGGCAGCAGCAGGTCGACGCCGAACGGTTTATCGGTCATGGTGCGAATTTTCCGGATCTCTTCGCGGAGGCGGTCGGGGGCGAACCCGGCGCCGCCGATCACGCCGAGGCCGCCGGCGTTCGAAACAGCCGCCGCCAGCTCGGCGACAGCAGCCGGAGCGGACCCGCCGCCAACGGGCCCCATGCCCGCCGAGATGACGGGATATTCGATGCCGAGCAGGTCGCACAGGGAGGTACGAAGGATAGGTCGAGCCATAGCCACGCCCCACGAATGAAAGTCTGCGCAGTATAGACGGCTGCCCCGTCCCGTGCCGCGTTCGGAGCTCGCCTTGAAATTTCGTGTGCTGAGCGTGCGGTGAGCACATGGTTGGCATGAGTTGAGGATGTGCCGCGCGTGAGTTGGCGGGACGGGCCTGAGGGCGCCAATTCGGGACGGCTGGCGCGGCGACGGCGAGCACACAGCGGTCATGTGTTGGTCCTAAGTGGTTTGTGAGGCAGGGGGTAGTGAGTTGGTCGTGAGGAGATACTGTGGACCTTCGAGCGGGCGGAGGCGGTTGGACGGCGTCATGGCGTCAGGGTGGGGCGGCGCCAGGCGATGCCGAAGCCGAGGTTGGCGCGGATGGCGGAGTCACGGCCGCGACGCCGGACCCGCGCGTCATGGCTGAACGGTGGCTGTGGCAGAATGCGGAGGCAACGGCGACGAAACTGTCCGCAGCCCGCCACCGCTTGGGAGCCTGCCCCCTCGCGGACTCGCCCGGGAGCGCTGGCCTTCGCCCGTATAGGAGAGATGGACTCATGAAGATCGGTATCGGCGTCGACACCTCGGGCGACCTCAAGACGACTCTGGGAAACTTCACGCGGGCGGAGGCGGACGGCTTCGACAGCGTTTGGATCCCGAACATCTTCGGCTACGACGCGATCACGCTGATCTCGCTGGCTGGCGCGGTCACGGAACGCATCGAACTCGGCACCTTCGTGGTGCCCACCTATCCACGCCACCCCAGCGCCATCGCCCAACAGGCGTTGACGGCGGCGGCGGCGACGCAGAACCGCTTCGTGCTCGGCATCGGGCTCAGCCACAAGCTCGTCATCGAAGACATGTTTGGCCTCGACTTCTCGAAGCCGGTGCGGCACATGCGCGAGTACCTGACGATCCTCGACCGCGCCCTCACTGGCGCGCCGACGCGTTTCGCGGGCGAAGAGTACAAGGTCGCCTTCCAGATCGCGGTCCCCGGCGCGAACAAGCCGCCCGTCATCGTGGCCGCGCTCGGGCCGCAAATGCTGAAGCTGGCGGGGCGGCTCTCGGACGGCACGGCCACCTGGATGGGCGGGCCGAAGTACCTGGCCGAGACGGCCGTCCCCGCGATGCGGGCAGCCGCGGCCACAGCCGGTCGCGCGGCGCCACGCATCATCTCCGGCTTCCCGATCGCTGTCACCGCCACGCCGGATGAGGCGCGCAAATCGGCGGCGCAGTCGTTCGCGATGTACGGCCAGCTCCCCTCGTATCGGGCGACGCTGGACCGCGGCGGCTACGACACGCCGGGCGACGTCGCCATCGTCGGCAGCGAGGCGCAAGTGTTGGACCAGATGCGGGCGCTCGCCACGGCCGGCGTCACCGACTTCAACGGGTCGCCGTTCGGGGTCGAGGGTGATCCCGGGGCGGGGGCGCGGACGTACGCGTTCCTGGCGGAGCTCGCGCGATCGAAGGCGCTGGCGTAGCGCGGATGGCAACGCGTGCCGCCCCGCGCTTGTTTGGCGCGGTGCGGTATCATCCCTGCCGTGCCGGAAATCAAGCTCATGGGCGAGAACGAGGCGATCGAGCGGTTCGTCGCCGACGGCGACAGCGTCTACACGGGCTACACCTCCGTCGCCTTCGGGCTCTGCCGCGCCATCGCCCGCGCGGGCAAGCGCAACCTCGAGGTGGTCGGTGGTTCAGTCGGCATCCAGGGCACGATGCTGGTCATGGCGGGCTGCGCCGACCGGGTCCGCGCCGGCTACATCGCCTCCGCCCTCCGGCCCGGCGCCATCACCGCGATGATGGAATCGGGCGAGCTGAAGTACGAGGACTACAGCAACCAGGCGATCGCCTTGATGCTGATGGCTGGCGCGCTCGGCATCCCCTTCATCCCGACGAAGTCGTTTCTCGGGACCGACTACCTCGACCCCAAGAACGCGCACCATCCCGGCGCGTACCTGTTCGACCAGAAGTGGCGCGAAATGGAGTCGCCCTTCGACGGCCAGAAGTTCGTGGCCCTGCCCGCGCTCAAGCCCGATGTCGCCGTCCTGCACGCCCAGCGCGCCGACAAGTACGGAAATGTCCAAGCTTGGGGCCACCAGGGCGACGCCAAGTGGGCGTATTGGGCGGCGAAGAAGCCGATCGTCTCGGTCGAGGAGATCGTCGACACGGAAATGATCCGGGCCGACCCGGGCCGCACGATCGTGCCGGGCTTCAAGGTCGCGGCCGTCGTCCACATGCCGTGGGGCGCGCACCCCAGTGGGCTGACCGGCTACTACGACTTCGACTACGGCTTCAACGCCAAGATGGGGCTCGGCCGGATCACCCGCAGCAAGGAAGAGTACGCGGATTGGGCGGCCGAATGGCTCGACCCCTTCCCCGACCACGCCGCCCTCATGGCGCGTTATGTCGAACTCTACGGCCAAGACACGCTCGACGCGGTCCGCGTCGATGCCGGGCCGGTGACCGCGGACGGGATTAGCTACGGCCACGGCCGCAACCTGCGCTTCCGGATGGACCCATGAGCGGCGACTACACCCTCGCGGAGATGATGTGCGTGGTCGGCGCGCGCGAGTTCCCAAAGCGCGGCGTCTGCCTGCTCGGGATGGGCCTGCCCGTGCTCTCGGGGCTGCTGGCGAAGCTGATGCACGCGCCCGAGATCGCGATCTGCACCGAAGTCGGCGCGCTGGACTACGCCCCGCGACCGGACGTCGTCCGCGCCTCGATCGGCATCCACGACCTCATCCTCAACGACGGCTCGGCGATGGTGACCGACATGGTCGACGCGCTGGGCACGCTCTTGATGGGCGGCAACGTCGACTTCGGTGTGCTCCAAGCGGCCCAGGTCGACAAGTTCGGCAACCTCAACACGCTCGTCCTCGGCGACTACCGCGCCCCGGAGCGCCGGCTCGGCGGGACGGGCGGCAACACCGAAATCGCCTGCATGGCCAAGCAGCTGATCACGATCATGCCGCAGGAGCGACGCCGGTTTGTCGAGCGCTGCGACTTCATCACGAGCCCGAGCTACATCGATGGGCCGGGCGCCCGCCGCCGCGCCGGACTCGAACCGCAAGGCCCGAACCGGATGATGTCGACGATGGGCGTCTACCGCTTCGACACGCCGGACGGCGGCGAGACGGGCTCGTGCGAGGCGATCCTCGAAGCGGTCTTCCCCGGCCTCGACCCCGAAATCGTCCAGATCGAGACGGGCTGGACTTTGCGCGTGGCCGACGATGTGCGCGAACTCGAACCGCCGACGACCGAGGAGCTGGCCCTGTTGCGGCGGCTCGACCCCTACGGGTTTTACCTGGTGCCGGGGCGGTATTAGGCGGGCTGGCGGAGCAGTTCGCCGAGCGCGATGAGGTGCCCGTCGGGGGTGCGAAGCGTAACTTCGCGGACGCCGTAGAAGCGATCTTCCGGCGGGTCGATGGCGCGGCTGTGCGCGCGCGCCGCTTCGTAGATCGCCTGGATGCCAGTGACCCAGAAGTAGACGTCATGCAACGAGCCGTCGGCGGCGCCGTTGACGCGGGCGAGGCCGTCGCTGGCGCGCGTCAGCATGAGGCGGAGGCCGTCGCGGCCGATGATTGCGAAGGTCGCGGGGCCAGTGTGGACATGGTCAGGCCCGTCCGGGATGGCATCGTCGCCGGGGCCGTGGTCGCGGATGGCGTGCTCCGTGGTGAAGCCAAGGACGCGCTCGAACCAGCCCGCGGTCGCGACGATTTCCGGCACGACCAGCGTCGGCGCCACCCCGACGAAGCGGCTCATCGTCACCTCCACGGCAGCCGCACCTTGGCGGTGCCGGGCATGAGGACGGCGCCGCTGTCGTCTTCCTCCCACACTTCCAGGTCGACCGTGCCATCGGCCGCGACCGCGCGAACCTTGCCCTTGAAGGTGTGATCGCGTTCGGGGAAGGCGCGGGCGCGGTTCTGCCAGGCGAGTTCGATGATCCGGCCCGCGGGGCCGGTCCAATCGGTCACGTACTGGGAAAGCCAGGCGCCCTGCAAGGGGCCATGGACGAGGACATCGGGGTGGCCTTCGACGGCGGCGTACTCCCGGTCGTAGTGGATGCGGTGGGGGTTGTTGCTCGCGGCGCTGTAGAGGTAGAGCTGAGCGCGCGAGGCGTTCTTGGTCATCGGCGGCAGTTCGTCGCCGTCGTGGACATCATCAAGGTAGCGCTGTGCCATTGCGAGATTGTACCGGAGCGCGGGCGCGGATCAACGGCGGCCGGCGGGGCCGCCTTCGAAACGCGCGTCGTAGGCGATCAGGCCGCGGCAAACGGTGACCACGACCCGCAGTTCGCTGTCGAGCAAGACGATGTCGGCGTCGAACCCGTGCTGGAGCGCGCCCTTGCGCCGTTCGACGCCGATAACGCGCGCGGCGTTTGCCGAACAGAGCCGGAAGGCCGTGCCGAGGTCGATGTGCAACGTCTCCACAACGTTGCGGAAGTGTTCGTCCATCGTGACCGTGCTGCCCGTGATCGTGCCGTCCTCTTTGAGGAGGAGCGGGCCGGCCCGGCTGATCGGTTGGCCGCCGAACGAAGCCTTCGCGTCTTCCGTGCCGGAAAGGGCGAGGTTATCGGTGACGACGACCATGCGCTGGGGGCCGAGCAGCGAAAACGCGAGCCGCATCATCTCTGGGGCGACGTGTGCCTGGTCGCAGATCAGTTCGCAGGTGACGCCGCGCTCAAGCAGGGCGGCGACCGCGGGGCCTGGGTCGCGCTGATGGATCGGGCGCATCGCGTTGAAGAGGTGCGTGACGTGCCGGACGCCCGCTTCGAAGCCGCGCCGGGCTTGCGCGGCCGTCGCGTCGGTGTGGCCCATCGCGGCCACCGCGTCCGACCTGGTCACCGCCGTGATCAGGTCTTCGGCGCCGGGCAGTTCGGGCGCGAGCGTCACGAGGCGGATCTTACCGGAGGCCGCTTCCTGGTACGCCAACCATTCGGCTGGGTCGACGGTGCGCAGCATGGTGGCGGCGAATGCGCCCTTCCGGAGAGGGTTGATAAACGGCCCTTCGAGATGAAAGCCCAGGGCCTCGGCCCCGTCTTCGAGGCCGATAGCGGGGGCCAGCCCGCGCAGCAGGGCCTCGGTCCGCGGCGCGTCGGAACTGAGGGTGCTGACGAGGAACGAGGTGACGCCGTTACGGGGCGCCCAGGCGCCGTAGCCAGCGACATCTTCGTCGTATGGGTCGAAGAACGAAAAGCCGCCGCCGCCATGGACGTGGAGGTCGACGAAACCGGGGCCGACGGTCAGACCGGCGGCATCGACAACGACCGCGTCGGGAGCGACGATCCCGCGGGCGACGGCCGCTATCCGCGGCCCCTCGCAGAGGATGTCGGCACGCATCGGGCCTTCCGGCTGGGCGAGGATGCCGTTACGGATCAGTAGGCGCGAAGTCATTCGATGACTTTACACCAGCTGGCGAAGTGGCAGAGTGCGCGCTTTGGTCGATGAGGAGATGCGCGGGGAAGCGGGGGCGTCCTCCGAAGATTGACCCTTTACTGTGCTGGGCGTACGGTCGATTTTGCCCCTTCGTGGGGCAACGCTATGTGTACCAAACGGACAGTATTTAATGGCGGAAGAGAATGTCGTCCAGGGACTGGCGGACGACGCTCGCGTCCTGGTGGCGAACCGGGAGTGGGCGCTGGCTCTTGCGGCCCTCACGGCGCTCCATCCCGCTGACCTCGCCGACCTCGTCCTCGAACTCGACGACGAGGGCCAGCGCGAACTCCTCGATCGCCTCCCAACCGACATCTCGGCCCAGCTTTTCGCCTATGCCCAGGACGACGACGAACTCCGCGAGCTGATTCGCGGCGTGGGCTTCGCCGACCTCGCGGCCGTGCTCGAAGAAGCGGAGGACGACGTCGCCGCCGACGTCATCCAGCAGCTCGAACCGAGCGAACAGCAAGAGACGCTCGCCGCGCTCGATCGGGGCGACGAAGTCGCCGAGTTGCTCCAGTACAACGAGGAAACGGCTGGCGGCCTCATGACGCGCGGCTTCGTCGCGCTTCCCGAAGAGACCACCGTCCAAGAGGCGATCGCCTACCTGCGCGTCGTCCAACCCGCGGCCGAGCGGGCGTACTACGTCTACGTGCTCGACGACGAGGAGCGCCTGACCGGCGTCGTCAGCATTCGCGACCTCATCGTCTCCGCGCCCGGCACCCGGCTGGACGAGATCACGCAGCGCGACTTCCACGCCGTGACGACCGGGACCGACCAGGAGGCAGCGGCGCGCATCCTGCAACGCTACAACCTCATGGCCCTCCCGGTCGTCGACCACGAAGGGCACCTCCAAGGCGTCATGAGCGCCGACGACCTGATCGACGTCCTCGAAGAAGAAGCGACCGAGGACATGTACAGGATGGTCGGCCTCACCGAAGACGGGGAGAAGGTCTTTAGCCCGGTCGGCCAAAGCGTGCGGCGGCGCCTACCTTGGATGCTCGTGAACGTAATCACGGCGTTGGTCGCATCGCTCACGGTCAGCCTTTTCGACGCCACGCTCGCCAGAGCGACGGTCCTGGCCGCGTTCATGCCGATGGTCGCGGGCCAGGGCGGCAACGCCGGCACGCAGACGGCGACGATCGCCGTCCGCAGCATGGCGCTGGGCGATCTTCACGTCAGCGACCTCTTCCGCGCCGTGCGCAAGGAATCGCTGGTCGGCATCGCCAACGGGGCGGCGATCGGCGTGGTCGGCGGCTTGGTGAGTTTCGCCTGGGAGCGAAATACGGCGCTCTCCTTGGTCCTCGGCGCGGCGCTCTTTCTCAACATCGTGGCCGCGACACTCGGCGGCGTCCTCATCCCGCTGGGGCTGAAGTCGATCAAGGTCGACCCGGCCCTCGCCGCCAACATCTTCGTGACGACAATCACCGACGTGATGGGCTTTCTGTTTTTCCTCGGCTTGGCCTCGCTGGCCATCGACCAGATCGCCTGATCGGCTTGAAGCCCGTGC
>CAMAUF010000096.1 GCA_945861295.1 bacterium
GGTTGTCGCCGTTGGTCAGCGGCGGAATCGTGCGGACGGGTCGGTCAAGAAGCGCTGTCGCCATGCCGTCATGATACCGAAGCGGCGGCCCGACCGTAAGCGCTCAATTCAGCTCACCGTCCGGCGGCAGGGCCTTCGTGCTTGCACGCATCGCCGAACTCGCTGAGTGCCCGGATGAACGGGTCGTTCGCGCCGAGGTCGAGCGTCGCCTTATGGCGGCCGAGTTCTTCCCAGACATGGGCGCTAGCCGTCGCGATGGCGGCCTCATTGTGCTGGCGGCAAGCCTGGCCGTAGCCGCTGACCGCCTGGACGAGCGGGTCGTGGGCACCCAGGTCCAGCGCGATTTGATGATGCGAGAGCGCCTCCCAAAGGTGCTTGCTGGCGTCCGCGACAGTCGGGGCTGTAGAAGTGGTCATAGTGTGCAATCTCCTAGAAATCCAGAATTCATCTGATTGTAACACACTCGGCAGCCCGAGCGAGCCGCTTCCTCCATCGATCTCCCTACGCTATGACCTTGCATCTCAACTTCCCCAGGAGACCGCTCATGCCGCGCCCCCTCATCCGCCCCTTCCACGCTGACGATGTGCCGTCAGCCGCCGCATTGTTGGCCGCTCGCCACGGGCGTGACCGCGCTCGCTTCGCGTTTTTCCGTGCCGGAGAAGACCAAGCGGCCGCGGAAGCGTTCCTTCAGCCCCTGGTGGCAAACCCGAACGCGGCCGGCGTGGCTGCTACACGCGACGGACGGCTTGTTGGCTACCTGTTCGGGGAGAAGCTGCTTTTCGGACCTACTGACATGATGGCGCTCTTCCTGCCGCCGCATTCGATCTCCATGCCCGTGGAGGGCAGCGCCTTGGCCGAGGGCGAGGACTGCGTCTCGCTCTTGCGGGAGATGTATGCCGCGCTCGCCGACGGTTGGGTCCGCGCGGGCTTCCTCGACCACACCGTCGAAATCGTCGCTGGAAACAGCGACGTGCAGGAGGCCTGGGTGACGCTCGGCTTCGGCCGCCACATCACCGCCGCGACCCGTCCGACGGGTGACGCCGTCGCGGGATTGGCGCCCGCCACGGTCGAGGTGCACCGGGCCGGCGCTGAGGACATCGGCGTCGTGATGGACCTGGCCCGACAGCTCAACGAGCATCACTCGCTCGCCCCGATGTTTTGGCCCGTGGTCCACACCGCCGAGGCCGCCGCCCGCGGCTTCAACCAGGCGGTGCTCGACGCGAACGAGACGCCGTTCTTCGTTGCCTATCAGGGCGGCGAGCCAGTCGGCATGCAAACGTTCCTGCGGCCGGGCTTCACGCCCGGCGTCGTCGACCATGCCAACGAAGTCTACTTGTTCGAAGGCATCGTCGGGCGCGAGGCACGGTCGGGCGGGATCGGCACGGCCTTGCTTGACCACTCGATGCGTTGGGCGCACGACGCCGGATTTTCGACCTGCACCTTGCACTTCGCCGCCCAGAACTTCTCCGGAGCGCCCTTTTGGCTCGGCCAGGGCTTCGCCCCGATCACGCACACCATGCGCCGGATCATCGACCATCGGATCAACTGGAACCGCTGAGAGGCTGCGCCTCTGGCCGAAGGGCAAGGCCGGCGCGGCGGAGCGTTTCGATCGGCCACGAATTCAGACGACGGCCACGGGAGGGGTGGTGGAGACGAGGGGACTCGAACCCCTTACCTCAGCGATGCGAACGCTGCGCTCTACCAGATGAGCTACGTCCCCCACATGCGGCGCCGTTGGCCCGAGCCCGACCGCCTTCGGCGAGCAACAAAGCGGGCCGCTCCCTATGGTAGGGAGCGGCCCGCTTATGAGGCAACCGCAGCCCAGAATTGGGCGACGCCTGTGCAAACCGGGACGACTCAGGCCTAGTGCCTATGGGCCGAACCTCGGCCGATGCGGTAGCTGGTTTCACCAGTGAACTGCTTTTCGACGCCGCACTTCTTGCACTTGCCCGGCGTGAGCTCCCCCCGTGGGGAATCGAGGAGCCAGTGATGGACGCAATCTCCGACGACCTGCAAAGTCTCGGTCTTCGACATGTTGACGCTTCCCTCGGCAGTTAGGTTAGGTACTCTGGCCGAAACCCGACCCCAGCCACCAGAGCCCGCGTCAGTGTAGTAGGATCGATAGACAACATCAATAGGCTATTTCGATTCGTCTAACAATCCGGGCATGAGTGTAATGTGCATTACACTTACCGGAAGGTCGATCGCGGTCACGACCTCGGGGATCGCGGGGATCAGTACCTCGCCCGCCGGGCCTTTGACCACGTAAACGTCGTTGGCGCCGGTTTGGAGCACCTCAGTCAACTCGCCAAGCTCCCGGCCATCGACGGTAACGACGCGCATGCCGACAAGCTCGTGGACGAAGTAGGCGCCTTCCTCTCGCGCGACCTGGCCGTCAAGCGCTTCGAGTAGCTCCCCGCGGAGCACCTCCACTTCGTCTCGATTGGAAAAGCCGGTCAATTGGAGGATCCAGACGCCCCTTGAGGGCCGGGCGCGAAGCACCCGCCGCGGGATCCCTTGGAGATGGACCGTGCGACCGCGTTGGAGGTTCGGCGCCCCCTCCGCGAAGGGCGTCGCGCGCAACTCGCCGCCGGTGCCGTGGGGCCGCTGCACGATGCCGACAGCGGTAAAGCCCTCACGCGGGGCGTCCTTGACGCTGACGGGGCTGGCCGGCGCCTCGCTGTGAATCAGGGCGGGAGTGGGCTTCCGGCGCGGGCCGCTTGACCGCGGTCGTGCCCGCTTGACCGCGGCGACGGGTTCTTCACTGAGTATGACGGGAGGTTCTTCGTTCAGTCCCCGATCTCCAGTTGCACGCGCACGTCCTCACGGACGGCCGCGACTTTGACCAGTGACCGCATCGAGGTGGCGATACGCCCACCCTTGCCGATGACCTTGCCCCAATCATCTTCCGCCACATCGAGGCGAACCTGAACCCGCCCGCCATCGACCGTTTCGGTGACGCGGACTTCATCGGGCTGATCGACGAGGGCCTTGGCGAGGTACTCCACGAGGTCGACCATCATGCTGGCCATGTGTTACTCCTTGGCGGCGAGCGGCGCGAGGACGCCGGCGCGGCGCAGGATCTTCGCGGCGGCGTCTGATGGCTGGGCGCCCTTTGCGATCCAGGCCAGAACTTTGTCGCCTTCGACAACGATGGCGGGCGGGACCGCGTGGGGATCGTAGGAACCGAGGGTTTCGAGAAAGTCGCCATCCCGGCGGTCGGGCTTGTGGGCGACAACGAGGCGGTAATACGGCTTTTTGGTCTTGCCGATCCGCCGAAGACGAATCCGAAGCATGCACATCTCCCGGGCCAGCGGCCCAAACTCAACACACAGAATCCCGCGAATGATAGCGCACCTGCGCCCTTATGCCGAATTGGCGACCCAACTCCGGGCGCTAGCGGAGCGAGTCCCGGTAAGGAGCCGCATGCCGAACGGCCCCGGCCCCACCGCGGGCACGGAAGCTTAGACGCCGAAGGCCCGCCGAAGATGGTCCGCGGCTTCGTCGATGTTGGCGCGGCCGCCGGGGACAACGACAAAGAACAGGAACGAATCGTGGATGAGACCCTGGTACCGGTGGTAGGTCACGGGCACGCCGGCATCGCCGAGCTTGGCGGCGTAGGCGGCGCCTTCGTCCCGCAACGGGTCGAACTCGCCCGTTTGGACGAGTGCTGGCGGTAGGCCGGCCGCGTCGCCCTGCATTGGCGAGGCGTATGGATGGCGGCCATCGGCCGGCGTCGGGAGGTAGTGGTCCCAGAACCAGACCATCGCGTCGCGCGTCAGCATGTAGCCGTCCGCGTTATCGCGATACGAAGCGGTGTCATAGTCGTAGTTCGTGACCGGGCAATGCAACACCTGGAAGACGATCGCAGGCCCGCCTTTGTCGCGCGCCATCTGGGCGACGACGGCGGCGAGGTTGCCGCCGGCGCTGTCGCCCGCGATCGCGAGCCGGGCGGCGTCGACGCCGAGCGAGGCCGCGTTCTCCGCCACCCATTGCGTGGCGGCGTAGCAGTCGTCTGCGGCGGCAGGGTACTTGTGTTCCGGCGCCAAACGATAATCGACCGAGACGACGGTGCAGCGGGCCGCGTTCGCGAGGGCGCGGCAGAGTGAATCGTGGGTCTCGATGTCCATGATCACCCAGCCGCCGCCATGGAAGTAGACGAGGGCTGGCTGATTGGGCGCGGTCGCGTGCTTGTAGACGCGGACGGGGATCGGGCCGCCAGGGCCGGGGACGGCGCGGTCCTCGACGGCCGCGACCGGCTCGGGCGGACCTTGCAGGGCGGCGAGCCCCGCGAACCCGGCGCGGGCCTGTTCAGGCGTCAACGCGTTCAACGGCGGCGCGTTCGGGTCGTTCATCTGGTCGAGCAGGCCCTTGACGGCGGGGTCGAGCGGCATAGTTGTCTCCGGCGAAGAAGTGATGATCTCCGCCGAACAGTAAGCAGGCGGGGCGGGCCGATCAAGTTTCCGGTTGTCCCTGCTCCGGGTGTTACGCCAGCGTCCGCACACGGTCGCCGTAGCGTCCGCCCAACGCCCGTAAGAAACGCTGGTCCAACGTCCAAAGTTCCGCGTCCAGGTCTTGGGCGGCGACGAGGTAGATGGTGTCAAACAGGCCCGTGCCCAGCGCCGGCGCCAAGGAGTAGCCACGTCGAACCCACGAAACGTCATCGACGAAGCTGATATCCAGCCGTTCAAAGGCATCGAGCGCCTGTTGTGCAGTGGCCTGGGTTGCCGCTCCACGCCGCTCGGACTTGAGTACGAGATGGTAAAATTCTTGGCGAAGTATGGTTGGTGCCCACAGGTCACGGGCAATCGATGTGAGAAGATCGGGAGCGCCGGTCTGCAGTTGCGACGGGAGCAAGCCCGCGGAGACCATGGACGCATCTGGGATGCGCCTCACTTGACGGTTGTGGCGGGCGCACTTTCGTGGTTGTCCAGCCAATCGTATTCGCCCTCGTGGAGGAATTCTTGGAACTCCTCGTCGCTGTAGGGCACGCCGCCGCGACGATCGAGGATGCTTTGGGCGACGGCGCTAAATTGCGCAGCCGCCAATCGCCGTTGCTCAATCAACTCGGCGGTTGGAGGCGGGAGGGCGAGGGCTTCTGCGACGGTGTAGATCCGAGCCATTACGCCAGTCTACCACCCCTGGCGGCGCTTGGCGACGGCGCGCCCGGTCAGCCCCGCAGCATCGGGAAGCGGCCGGAGCTGATCGTCTTCGCGATCTTGCGCGCTTCGAAGAACTGTTTCAGCAGGTTGTTGACATCGTGCGGCGTCGTGCCGCTGCCGGTCGCGATACGACGGCGGCGCTTGCCGTCGATCTTTTCTGGGTGCCGCCTTTCCCAGGTCGTCATCGAGAGCACGATCCCTTCGGCCCGGTCGAAGAACTTGTCGTCCATCTCATCAACTTGGAGCTGAGCCTTGATCTTGTTGAAGCCAGGGAGCATGGAGACGAGCTGGCCGAGCGGGCCCATCTTTCGCACCTTGCGGAGCTGTTCGACGAAATCCTGAAGGTCGAACGTCCCGCGCTTCATCTTCTCGCCAAACTTGTCCGTCTCTTCGTCGCTCATCGTCTCCTTGGCGCGTTCGATGAGCGTCAGCATGTCGCCCATGCCGAGGATGCGGCCCGCGAGGCGGTCCGGGTGGAAGAGTTCGAGGGCATCGGTCTTCTCGCCCATTCCGATGAACTTCACGGGCACGCCGGTGACGTTGCGGATGCTGAGCGCGGCGCCGCCGCGGGCATCGCCATCCATCTTGGTCAGGATCAACCCGGTCGTCCCGACCTTTTCGTGGAACTCCTTGGCGGCGTTGACCGCGTCTTGTCCCGCCATGGCGTCGGCGACGAACAGGACCTCGGCAGGATTGATGATGCGGCGAAGGTCGGCGACCTCTCGCATCATCTCCTCGTCGACGTGGAGGCGGCCCGCCGTGTCGACAAGGAGGTGCGTCATGCCCTGGCGCTTCGCGCGTTCGAGGCCGTTGGCGGCGATGACGCGCGGGTTGACGCCGGTTCCCTCTTCGTGGAGTGGGATATCGAGGCTGCGGGCCAGCGTCGCGAGTTGATCGATGGCGGCGGGGCGGTAGATGTCGCAGGCGACGAGCAGGGGGCGTTCGCCCTGTTTCTTCAGCAGGTTAGCGAGTTTGGCGATGCTCGTTGTCTTCCCGGAACCCTGGAGGCCGACGACCATCACGACAGTCGGGGGCTGCATCGCGGTGATCAGCTTCGGCGAGGCGCCGCCCAGCATCTCGACCAGCTCGCCGTGGACTATGTCGATGACCTGCTGGACCGGCGTCAGGCTTTGCAAGACCTTGGCCCCGAGCGCGCGCTCTTTGACCTTGGTCGTAAACTCGCGGACGACCTTAAAGTTCACGTCGGCTTCGAGCATGGCCATCCGCACTTCGCGGAGAGCCAGGTCGAGGTCTTCCTCGGTGACGACGCCCTTTGAGCCGAACTTGCGAAGGGCGCCCTGTAGCTTATCGGTGAGCGATTCAAACATCACCCTCAGTGTAGCAACGAGCGCCGGTTTGGGGCGCTCCGGTTCGCCGGCAATCCCGCGAACCGGGCCGCCTGATACGATCGTTGCCATGCCTCGCGTCCGGATTGAACCCAGTAACGTCGAGTTCGAAGCCCAAGTGGGTGAAAGCCTCGTGGAGGCGGCCGAGCGGGCCGGCTTCTATTGGCCCGTTGGCTGCGCGCGCAAGGGCGAGTGCTCAAACTGCGCCTGCGACGTCATCTCAGGGATTGGCAGACTCTCGGCGATGGGCCGCTATGAACGCGCCAACTTGATCCGGCAACGCGGCCCGCGGTCAATCGAGGACCCCCGGCTGCGATTCGGCTGCCAGGCGCGTGTCCAAGGCGATGTGGTGGTGTATAAGCGTGGAGTCGAGCCGTTGTAGCGGGGCATCGCCTCCTGTGCGGGCGAATATGAGCGCGAGGGACAGCGTGATGCGCGCGTCGAATCATCAACGGCCAACGGCGGAAAGGAACTCCTCATGACAGGGGGTTCAGCGGTCGAACTTGCCCAACTCGAGGCGTTCTTGCAAGTCGCCCATTATCGCAGCTTCAGCCGGGCCGCCGAGGCACTGTTTCTGACACAGCCTTCGGTCACCGCCCGGATCCAGTCGCTGGAGCGCGAAATTGGCGACCGCCTGTTCGAACGGAGCGGCCGCAGCGTGACCTTGACGGATGCCGGCCGCGCCTTCATGCCGCACGCGCAACGCGCGCTCACCGCCGTGCAGGAAGGCCAAGACGCCATCGACGCCGTCCGCCATGGCGACATCGGCAGCATCCGGATCGGGGCCTCGTCGAGCATCGCGACGTATGTGCTGCCGAACCTCTTCAAGAAGTTTCATGCTCTCCGGCCGCGCGTGCACATCCATCTGACCAGCGGCAACACGGAAACGATGGT
>CAMAUF010000097.1 GCA_945861295.1 bacterium
AAGAACGAACGCGTCGTTAGCAAGGACAACACCGTCCGGGTCGATGGGGTCTTGGTCCAGATCCTGCCTGGGCCGAACCGTCTCGGATACACCCGAGCGACGGTCACGGTCCACGAGTCGCTGGGCCATCGCTACTCGGTCTACCTGGATGGGCGCTTTCTGGCCAGCAAGATAGTGCTGCCGAGCCAGCTACTGACCCCCAAAGCGCGCCCCCGCGTCCTGCCCAAGCCTGTGGTCGCGCCTGCCCAATTGGCCCCTCCGGTGGCTATCCCCGATGCTAACCACCCGTGGCGCCGGTACCCCGATCGGACAAAGTCATCCGGCAGTTAGGCGGACGGAATCATCCGGCAGCGACAGGTTCGATCATCTCGTTGTGCCACTCGCTTGAACCATGGCAGACGATGGGATGCGCGAGGGCTGTGGCTGATGCTTTTGCATTACGCCTCTGGGCAGGCCGACACGCCCGTCACTGGCAGGAACGCCCTCAGAGCCGCGACGGACACGGAGCGGAGGGATGTCCCGCGCCGTACCAGCGTTGTCCGGAGCCGGCATCCCTCCCGTCGTTGTCACTCCGGGCTCTGACCGCTTCGCGCGCGACCGCTGCCTCAGAGCCGGCGGGCCCCCAGCCTGAGCAAAACATCAGTCACACCCATGCGCGAGCGCTGACCCCAGCGCCTAGGGCCCGTGCTATAATCGAGGCATGGCGGTGTACACAGTCAGGGGCGAAGTCACCCGCGACGGCCGTTTGGTCGTGGCCTTGCCGCCCGGGGTCGAGCCGGGCGAAGCGTCGGTGACCATCGAGACCACAGCGGAAGCGGTCCCCACCTCGGAATACCCGCGCGGGGATGCCCGAGCCGCCCTGGCGTTGCTGCGGAAATGGGAAGCCGAAGGTTGGCGCGGCACAGGACGCACGACTGAGGAAATCGACGCCGAACTCAACGAGATGCGCGACGAATGGGACAACGACTGACAGTGCTCGCGTACCTTGATAGCTGTCTGCACATCTATTCCGTTGAACGTGACCCGACGTGGGCGAGGACCGTCGATCGGCTGCTTGGCACGGCTGACCTAAACATCGCCACCTCGGCGCTCGTCCTCATGGAGTGCCTGGTCAAGCCTTTTCGCATGTTCGACCGCCGTCTTGAGCAGCGATATCGAATCTTACTGGCGACCTACCACGCCTTCCCACTAACCACCGAAGTGTTCGAGCTGGCCGCGCGCCTTCGCGCGGATACACCGGGACTGAAGACACCGGACGCGATCCATCTCGCCTGCGCCATGCACTATCGATGCGACGAGTTTTGGACGAACGACGACCGCGGACTCACCGGGGCCCTCGCTGGCCGTCTGGTCGTCCGCACGCTGTCGCGGGGGGCGAACCCGGCGCCGTGAGATCCGCGCCGGCTTCAGGGAACCGGCCAGAGGCAAGCGGAAAGCGTCAGCCCGCGCGCACGCGTTCCAGAAGGCGGGCGGCGGCGCGCTTCGCCGCGCTCCGCGACTCGACCTGTGGGCCCACGCACCCCGGACAACCCTCCTCACAGACGCAGGCGAGGCAGGCGACGTAGGTCGCTTCGATGAGCTGGTCGCGGATCAGGAAGAGCTTTTCCGCGAGCCCGACGCCGCCAGGGATGGCGTCGTACAGAAACACCGTCGGCAATTCGTTGAATGGAGCGCGGATTTGGGCCTCGCTGCCGATGTCGCGGCTATCGCAGAGACAGAAGGCGGGGGCCATAGCCCGCATCAGGTGGGCGATGCCGGCTAGGCCGGAGGCGATTTCGTCTCGCTTCATCCCCCGTGTCGCGCTCTCACTGAAGCTGAGCCAGTAGGCGCTGGTGTGCATGTTCGCTTCAGGGATGGCGATTTTGCCCCAGCCAACGTTCTCGTGGGTGTGCAGCTTGATCTTCTTGAAGATGGTGGCGACGTAGGTGATGGCGACTTCGCCCCGCTCGTGACGGCCGAAGGAGCGCTCTTCGGTCTCGAACGCGTCGAGCACCTTCAATTCGACCGCAAGCTGAGCGTCGGTGTAGTAATCGACCGCGACCGGCGTCACGTACGCCTTCTTATCATCCCAATCGAGGTATTCGACCTGGTATTGCTGGCCGCGATGGATGTAGATGGCGTCTTCGTGGATGAGCAAGGGCGCGCTAGGCCGGTCGCACTCGCCGATGACCTTGGGCTGCGGCCCCTGTTCGATGATGACGAAATTGTCGGTGCTGGCGGTGCGCAGGCTGACTTGCTCGGCCGGGTACGCCTCCGACATCCAGTGATACCGAGTGCCGGAACGCTGGAGGATGCCCTCTTCGACGAGGATATCGAGCAGCTCGCCGGTGTGCGCGCCGAAGATCTCAGCTTCTTGAAAGGGCAGCTCGAAGGCGCCGCATTTGAGGTGACTGGCGAGGATAAAGAGGTTATCGGGGTCGATCAGGCCCTTTTCCGGAGGGCGCTGAAAGAGGAACTCGGGGTTGGCGCAGAGGTACTGGTCGAGCGGGTTGGAGGTAGCGACCAGGATGGAAAGTGCCGCTTCGTTCCGCCGGCCGGCCCGTCCGAACTGCTGCCAAAGGCTAGCGAGCGAGCCCGGGTAACCGGTGACCACGCTGGCGCCCATGCCGCCGATGTCGATCCCGAGTTCGAGCGCGTTGGTGGCGACGACGCCGCGAATCGTGCCGTCGCGGAGGCCGCGCTCGACCGCGCGGCGTTCGTTGGGGAGGTAGCCGCCGCGGTAACCGGCGACGCGTTCGGGGTCGCCCGGCTTGCTCCGCAAGGCTTCGCGCAGGTAGGTCAGCAGCAGTTCGACGCGAACGCGGCTCGGCGCGAACACGATCGTCTGGATGCCGGACCGAATCAGTTTGGCGCCGATGTCGCGCGAAACCTTGAGGCTCGATTGGCGGATGCCGAGCTCTTTGTTCAGCACGGGCGGGTTGTGGATGACGACGACGCGTTCGCCGCTCGGCGCGCCGTTGTCGTCGATCAGTTCGACGCTGTCGCCCGTTAGGGCTTCGGCCAGCT
The DNA here is from genome assembly GCA_945861295.1 of bacterium. GTDB lineage: Bacteria > Chloroflexota > Dehalococcoidia > Tepidiformales > Tepidiformaceae > CAMAUF01. The sequence continues at coordinate 3,007 of CAMAUF010000097.1, forward strand.
CTTGGGCGTTGGCGATCGTGGCCGAGCAGAGGATGAAGGTTGGGTCGGAGCCGTAGAACTGGCAGATGCGCCGCAGGCGCCGCAAAACGTTGGCGACATGGCTGCCGAAGACTCCCCTGTAGGTGTGTAGTTCGTCGATCACGACGTACTCAAGCGCCTCGAACAGCTTGACCCATTTGGTGTGGTGCGGGAGGACGGCGGTGTGGAGCATGTCGGGGTTCGTTAGGACAATGTGGCCGGCCTGGCGGACGGCGCGCCGGGCGTCGCCCGGGGTGTCGCCGTCGTACGTGAAGGCCCCGATGCGGACATCAATGTCGCCGATCAGGCCGGTCAGCTCGTCAAGTTGGTCCTGGGCGAGGGCTTTCGTCGGGAAGAGGTAGATGGCGCGGGCGCTCGTGTCGGCAAGGATCGTGTTGAGCACGGGCAGGTTGTAGCAGAGCGTCTTGCCGCTCGCCGTCGGGGTGACGATAACGACATTCTTGCCGGCGAGGGTCGCCTCGATGGCGGCCGCCTGGTGCGTATACGGCCGTTCGATGCCCCGGCGCTTGAGAGCGGTGATGATTCTCGGGCTTAAGGCCTCCGGCCACTCGGCGTATCGCGGCGGGCGCGCCTCGATCGTCCGCACGATCGTGTCGGTGTGTTTCGCCTCCAGCTCAGCGACGACGGCCGCCGCGACGATGGCGGGCGGGATCGGCCGCACGGCGGGGACGGGGTACGCGGGAGGTGGTTTCGCCATAATCGAACGTCTGTTCGACAATATGCGCGAGAGCGGCTGGGGTCAAGGAGCCACTATCCGGGCTTGCGCGCGACCAGCGCCCAGACGCGGTGCGGGACGGCCAGAGGGTCCGCGGGGAAGCGTTCCCGGAGCATGGCCGCGTGTTCGGCGTCGAAAGCGGCGACGGCTTCAGAGGCGAGCGTGGCCGCGACGCCGGCGCTCGCGCGGATGCGGCCGCGCCAGGCCTCGTGGGTGTACGGCACATCGAGGTCGAACGAGAACGTTTCGATCTCGCCAAAGCCGGCGACGGTGACCGGCACGGTGTGGCGCGGATGGATGCCGAGGCCTCCGCCGAACTTCCAGGCCGGGTTGTGCCGCTCGATCAGCCGCTCGCTCGCTTCGACGACGTTGCCGGGCAACGGCAGCCAATCGAAGTGGCAGATCACCAGCGTTCCGCCAGGCACAAGCAGCCGGAGGCACTCGTTCGCCGCGGCGAGGCCATCGAACCAATGCCAACATTGTCCGGCGGTGACGACCTCGAAGCTGGCGGAGGGCAGGCCGGTCGCCTCTGCCCTGCCCATGACGTACGTCACCCTAACGCCAGCGGCGGCATCAAGGGCGCGCGCCTGCGTGACGAGTTCGGGCGACGGGTCGAGGCCCGTCACGGTGCAGCCACGCAGGGCGAGGCTGCGGGCGACCGTGCCCGTCCCTGTCCCGAGGTCGAGAGCGCGCTGGCCGGGTTGGCCGATGGCAAACGCCTGGAGGCGGTCGAAGAGCCGCGGCGGGAAGCCAGCGCGATGAGTGGCGTAATCGACAGCGGTCTTTCCGAAGTCCGGCGTGGCCACGCCCCTAGCCCAACCGCTTGACGATGTGCGCGAGCACGCCTTCAGCCCGTTCGAGGCGGGCGAGGATGCCCCAAGGGCCATGGATGTTGAGCGTCATGTTCTCGGCCTGGCCGCGCACGCCGGGCAAGCGGCCCGGCGTGCCAGAGGCTTCGGCGTAGGCGCGCAGTTCGGCCGAATCGGGACCGAAAACGTTCGTCAGCAGTTCAACGGTCCGGGAATCCCAGATCGTGTAGTCGAAGGGGTTCGGCCCGGTGCCGCGGAGCCAGGCGATTTGCCCGGTGTGTGCTTCGAGGGCGGCCTTGCCGCGCGCTCCGTCTTTGGTTGCCATGCCGGGCATTGTAAGCCGCTGGGCCGATTGAGGGAAAAGGAGGCCGCCAAGAGGATGCGATGGGAACGACCATCGCGTCGTGGATTCAAGGAGGCCGGAGGCGTAGATTGCCCGCACGGCTCGCTGGCCGAGGAGGAATCGCATGGCCGCCATCAACGTCTCGGGAACGATCGCGCCCGGCTGGGAGCGCGTCCAGTACGCCTTCGGGGAGTCGTTCACCCAACGCGGCGACGTCGGCGCTTCGCTCAGCGTCGTGCTCGATGGCAAGCGCATGGTCGATCTCTGGGGCGGCTACACCGACGCTTCGCTGACAACGGAGTGGCAAGAGGACTCGATCGTCAACGTCTATTCGACCACGAAGGGGATCACCGCGATTGCGGCTGCGATCCTCGTCGACCGGGGCGAACTCGACGTCAATGGCGCCGTGGTCCGCTACTGGCCGGAATTTGGCGGGGCAGGCAAGAGCGGCATCCCGGTGCGCTGGCTGCTTTCGCACGAGGCCGGGCTGCCCGTGATCGACGCACCGATCCCGCCCGGCGGCGCGCTTGATTGGGGGACGATGACTCGCCTCCTCCAACAGCAGACGCCCGTCTGGCAGCCGGGAACGAAGATGGGCTACCACGCGGTGACGTACGGCTGGCTTGTGGGCGAGGTGATCCGCCGGATCACCGGGAAAAGCCCCGGCGCCTTCGTCCGCGACGAGATCGCGAAGCCTCTTGGCGTCGACTTCTTCATCGGCACGCCAGCGCGCGAGGATGGCCGGATCGCGAGCATGATCCCGCAAGCGGCCGGGCTGGCCGGCAACGCCGATCCGAACTCGTTGGCCGCGCGCGCGCTCGGCCTGGCCGGGCCGCCGGCGGGGGCTGGCGTAAATACAAGGGAATGGCGCGCCGCCGAACTCCCGGCCGCCAACGGCCATACCAACGCGCGCGCCCTGGCGCACATCTACGGCTGCCTAGCGCGAGGCGGCGATCTCGGCGGCGTCCGGCTGCTTCGCAAGAAGACGATCGAGACGTTCGCGACCGAGGTCGTGTCGGGGGACGACGCAGTGATCGGCATCCACGCCCGGCGGGGGCTCGGCTTCATCATCAGTTCGCCGGGCGGGCGGTACCATTGGGGGCCAAACCCGCGCTCGTTTGGCCACTCCGGCGCGGGCGGCTCGCTCGGCTTCGCCGACCCGGACGCCAAGCTCGGGCTCGGTTACGCCATGAACAAGATGGCCTCGGGCCTCAGCGCCGACCCTCGCTGGACGCCGCTGATCGACGCGGTGTACGCCTGCCTGTAAGGCTTGCGGCAGGCGCTACTACTTGCAGGCCCGGGTTGGCTCGCAGGTGAAGTCGAGCTTGCCTTTGACTTTAATGACCCGTGCCTTCCCGGTGGCGAACGACTCGGTGGCGCCGAACTCGAACTCCGCGGTGACCCGGTCGTTATCGAAGCGGGTGATGTTGAAGAAACCCGCTTCCGAGACGCCGAAGAGCGCGTCGCCGATGCCGAGGAGCAGACCGAACTGGCCCGCCTTGGCGGCGCCGAAGTTCGAGCCCACACCGATCACGTATCTCCCGGCCTTGTGCGGGACCATCTCCTCGGTGCTTCCGGCGCCCGGGATGAAGTTCAGGTTGATCGCCCTATCTTTGGTGCCCGAAGTTGGGGACTCGCTGCAGTTGAGGATCAGGAAGAGTTGCCCCTTCTCGACGATGTTCTTGCGAATTTCGTCCGGCATCCAATAGCTCACGCCCGCGGCGCCGAGTTCGTCCTTGGTTTTGAACGACTGAGTGACATCGCCGGATACGGATACCTCGCAGCCAGCGCCCTTCCCACCCGAGGAGGACGATGCGCCGCCGCCGGAGGTCGGGGTCGTCGCTGTCGCGGTCGCCGACCGGGCTCCGGTTGCGGCTGGGCTCGCCGAGCCTTCCGCGGCCGTGGCGGAGGGCTGCGTTGTCGGCTCATCCGTCGCCGCATCGTCGTCGTCGCCACCGCAGGCAGCGAACGCGGCCGGGATCAACAGAATCGAGCCAGCCAGCCACAAGAGTCTTCGCATCGAACTTCCTCCACGCGAGGGCCGTTGCCCTCCGTACTATCCTACAAGAAGTCCACAAGGCCCGGCAGCCGCCTGCCGGGCCTTGTCACTCCTCCCCGTCTGGATCTGGGAGGTTACGCCTTGCGGCGGCGTGAGACTGCGAGCACCGCGCCACCCGCGGCGAGGCCGAGGAGCGCGAACCCGAGTGGCTGCATCCACGCGAAGCCGCTGGACGACTCCACACCGGTGCCGGTACTCGGGGCGCCGGGCGCGCCCGAGATCTGGCCGCGGACGATTCCCGCCGGATTGCTGAGGAGTGAACGTTCACGTAGAGGCCGCCGCTCCGCAACGCGCTGACGAACCCAGCCCAGTTACCCGCCAGCGGGCCGATCAGTTTATCGGGCGTAATGGTGACCGCGTTGTGGATTGCGTTCACGCCGACCGCGTCCAACCCGAAGAGGAAGGCGACGACTGGACC
>CAMAUF010000098.1 GCA_945861295.1 bacterium
CGAGCAGGGCTATCGCCTCCGAATCCTCCGGCGCCGGGTAGCGCCAACTGCCCCGCTCCGAACCCTCGTGGACGATCGAGTGCGCCAGGTCGAGGATGTCGGCGACGACGGCCGAGCTGGTCGGTTCGGCGCCGGCGCCGCGACCCTGAAGCAGCACCATCCCGGTCAGGTCGCCGGTGATCTGGACCGCGTTGAAGACGCCGTCAACGCGCGCGAGCGGCTCGGACTGCGGCAAGAACACGGGGGAGACTCGCGCCACGATGCCACCATCGAGCCGTTCCGCGATGGCGAGCAGCTTAATCACGTAGCCAAGCTCGTGTGCGTAACGAAGGTCTGCCGCCGCCAGCTTCGAGATGCCCTCCGTGGACACATGGTGAGGCCGAACCGGGACACGGAAGGCCAGGCTCGCCATGATCGCGAGCTTATATGCGGCATCGATGCCCTCGACATCGTTGGTCGGGTCCGGCTCGGCGTAGCCCAGTGCCTGAGCGCCGGCGAGCGCGTCCGCATAGGTGGAACCCTCTTGGGCCATCTTGGTCAAGATGTAGTTAGTCGTGCCGTTGATGATGGCGCGGATGGAGGTAATGCGGTTCGCCAACAGATCCCGCCGAAGGGGAGCGATCAGTGGGATCCCACCCCCGACGCTTGCCTCGAACATGATGTCGCGCCGGGCGGTGCGGGAGAGAGCGAGCAGTTCTGGGCCGGACTTCGCGATCAACTCCTTGTTGGCTGTAACGACGTGCTTACCCGCGTGGAGCGCGGCCCGGATGTACGCGCCGGCCGGCTCGTCGCCGCCGGCCATCTCGACGACGATGTCGATGGCCGGGTCGTTGATGACGGCGTCGACATCGGCGGTCAGCAAGCCCGGCGGGAGTTCGATCGAGCGCTTCTTGGTGAGGTCACGCACGGCGGCGCGGCGCAGCACGATCTCGGCCCCAACTTGGCGCCCAAAGTACTCCCGGCGTTCGAGCAGCGCGCGGGCCACGCCGCCGCCAACGGTGCCCACGCCAATCAGTCCGACGCCGATCTCTCTGGTCACGCTACGCTCCCGTCGTCCGTTGGTTGTCGTGGCTAGTCGGCGTGCGCTTCGGCCCACGTCACAGCGGCGTTGTCGAGCGCACGGTCGATCTTGGTCGCGATCTGCACGCGCTTCTGATCGATGGCGGCGGTCAGCCGGGCGCCGGCAAGCTGGGTCTTCTGGGCCTCCGAGTAGTCAGCTGGCTCTTGGCGTTCGATCCGGGCGATCCAGAAGGCGTTCTGGACGGCGATTGGGCCGACCAGCGCACCGACTTCCTTGCCTTGGAGCGCGTCTCGCATGGCCTCGGGGATGAGTTCGAGCGCCTCCGGGAGCATCAGGCCGTCCTGCTGCCGTGATTGAAGGTCGAGCGATTCCTGCTGTGCCAGCGTCCCGAAATTCTCGCCAGCGACGATCTTGGCGAAGAGTTCGTCCGCCTTCGCCTTGTCGGTGAGGATGATGGAACGCAGCGTGACCTGATCGCCGCGGTCCCCAAGCTCAACCTTCAACAGGTCGGTCAGCTTGGCTTGAGCGAGTTCGGCCCGCTTCATCCGGCGGTACGTCCCGTCGCTGACCTTGAGGGTGCGGACTTGGTTCCGGTAGAGCTGGTCGAAGGAGCTCCCGGAAGCCCCAAGCTTGACGCCGAAGCCTTCGGCGATGAAGGCCAGGACGGCGTTGTTCGAGAGGTCGATGCCCTTCTCTTTGGCCAGGATGATCGCGAGTTCTTCGCGCTCGAGTTCCGCGAACAGGTCCTCTTCGAGCAGGGCGAGGCCCGAGCCCGAACCCGAGTTCGCTTGGACGAAGGGGAAGAGCCGGTCGGCGTAGTAGCTCAGCTTCACTTTGGCGCCGTCGACGTTGAGGACAACGGTGTTCGGCCGGCCAATCTGCTGGTCGTAAATCTGGTAGGCAAAGAAGCCGATGATGACCAGCAGGAAGGCGAAGGCGCCGCCGAGGATGATCCAGCGGGAATTGCGTTCGAGCGCCGCCGTCCGCGACGGCGCCGAAGCGGCGCCGTCTCGGGCCCTCGCGCGGGGCAGCCCAGTGGTACGTTCGCGTCTCGCCATCAGGTTAGCCGCGCGTCGGGAAGATGCCCGTGCGGCGGACGTGGTCGAGCGTGTAAGGCAAGAGCGCGAGATGGCGCGCCCGCTTCACGGCCGTCGCGACGATCCGTTGGTGCTTCAGGCAGGTCCCGGTCTTCCGTCGGGGTTCGATCTTGCCGCGCTCGCTGATGAACATGCGAAGCCGCGGGACGTCCTTGTAGTCGATGCCCTTGATGTGGTCGGCGCAGAACCGGCAGACCTTGCGCCGGTTCTGGTAGCGCGGCTTCTGGGGGCGGGACGGCCGTTCGTTATGCTCGGCCGGGCCAGAGGATTCGTTGCTCATAGGTACGGTTCCTTCTCAACTCATAGCCGGCGCGGCGAGGCGCGCCGGTGGGTTCATTCAAATGGGAGGTCATCCGGGTCGATATCGCCACCGCCGGCCGCTGGCCGGTAGCCGCCACCGCTGGCGCGTGGGGCCGCTCCCGATCGGGCGCCGCCGGCGCTCGAGGGGAAGCTAGCGTCGTCGCCCCAAGAGCCGCCGCCAGCGTTTCCAGGGCCAGCTTCGCGACCACCCAGGAGTTCTAGCTGATTGGCGATGACTTCGACGCGCGTGTGCCGCTGGCCCTGGTCGTCGTCCCATGAGCGGGACTGGATGCGGCCCTCGACGTAGATCGACTTCCCTTTCGTGATGTACTGGGACACCCGTTCGGCAAGTTCCCGCCAAAGGACGATGTTGAACCATTCGGTCTCCTCCCGGCGCTCGCCGTCCGGGGCGCGCGAGCGGCGGTTGACGGCCAGGGAGAAGCTCGCTTGGGCGGTGCCGTTCGCGAGATAGCGTAGTTCGGCATCCTTGCCGACGTTCCCGATCAACATGACTTTGTTCAGACTGGCCATCGCCCTCTCCTATTCGGCGGGTTCCGCCGCAGCCGGCGCCGCGGCGACGGTCGGCTCCACATTGCCCGCTGGGGCCGCTGGGGCAGGTTGGGCCGCCTCTGGCGGCGGAGCAACGCGTCGCGGCTCTCGTGGCGCCGGCGGTGGCGGGAGCTCGTCGGCCCGCACGATGAGATGGCGATACACGCGCTCGTCGATGCGGAGGGCAGCTTCCAGCGCGGCCACGTTGGCCGGGTCGAGGTTGACCCGTGTGATCAGATAATCGCCGTCGATGGTGCGATTGATTGGGTAAGCCATCCGGCGGCGTCCCCAATGGTCTGTCTTGATGATCGTGCCGCCGCGTGCTTGCACGGCGACGGTTAGGGCTTGGACGGAGGCATCGGCGCCCCCCTGCTCGGCGACGGCGAGGTCATAGACCGCCGTCAATTCATACTCCCGCATGGTCTCCAACGGCCGGGCGATGGGAATTCCCCTCGACGAGGGAGGGGCGAGGCCCCGGCACGATAGTGGAGGGTAGCATGACCTATGCCCTGAGGCCATCCCGGCGTTTTGGCGGCCGGATGACACTGAGTGCGGCAAGTTAGCGAACCCGGGACTACCCATCTCGCCGTTCCGGCGGCGGAAGACACTCAATGGCCACCGGGCTGTGGAGATACGGCCTCAGCGCCGAAGTAGAGAGCAATGGGCGCTCGCATTCGGCTGTTCTTCCGGCTTGTTCGTTTTCCCTCCCTTCCCCGCGCTGCGCAACTCGCGCTCGGGGCGGGGCTTGTCACCGTCGCGGCGACGGTCGCCGCCGCCGCGCGGGACGGGGGCGAGGCCACCAATGCCGCCACCCCGGCCGCAGGCGCCGTGATCGCCAGCGGCGCGACCACGACGCCCCATCCTGGCGTCGTTGGCCCGACCGAAGAAGGCTGGCAACCATTGGAAGCGCCAACCGTCGAGACAGGCCCGAACCAGTCCTTGGAGGGCGCCGTCGAAGAACCGGAGACGGCCCACGAGCCCGGGGCCGACCTGCGTGCGGCGGAAAAGGGCCGATTCGTGATGCCGCTTCGCGGCTGGGGCTCGATCACCGACCGCTACGGCGCCGCCCGCGGCCGCGGCCTCATCCACGGCGGCATCGACCTCGCCCTCGATGGCCTCAGCCGGTCGCTGGTCACCGCCAGTTGCGCCGGCCGCGTCGCTACCGCCGCCTACTCGTCGGCGTATGGCTACCACGTCGTCATCGACTGCGGGGATGGCTGGGGCACGCTCTACGGACACCTCAGCGCCCTCCGGGTCGCGGTCGGCGACCCGCTCGAGCAGTACATGATCGTCGGCATCTCGGGCTCGACCGGGTACTCGACCGGCGAACACCTGCACTTCGAGATCCTCTGGCAAGGCAAGCCAGTGAACCCAGAGAACTACCTGGAGTTCCACATCGCGCCGGGCACGCCGCTTTCGAGCGGCCCGTTGATCTTCCCGAACGCCAAAGCAAAGGAAACGGCGACGCCCGAACCGACGCCCGAACCGTCGCCAACGCCAACCTCTACGCCGGTCCCGCCAACCGCCACCCCAACGAAGACGCCGACTCCGACCGCCACCCCGACCGTCACGCCCACGCCCAAACCCCCGACCGCCACGCCCACGTCAACGCCGAAGCCGGCCATCCGAAAGTGACCGGCAGGGGGCCGCTCGTCCGATGCGACTGCCAGCGTCGCTACTACGAAGCGAGGAAGTCCGGAGGCGTGCCCGGAGCGAGCGATTCGAGGTGGCCCGCGTCGTTGACCGAATGCACCGTCAGCCGGCCCGAGCGCGAAACGTTCAACTTCGTAATCGAGGCGTTCTCGAACTGGAAGCACCAGGTCGCTTCCAGCGGCAGCTTGAGGAGTTCCGCCACGAGCGCCATCATGGCGTTTCCGTGTGAAACCATCAGCACTTTGCCGCCGCGGTGGAGCTCCACTGCACGCCAGAAGGACGCGGAAGTCCGCTGGCGAAGAGCGGCGATGGTTTCGCCGTTCGGCGCCGACGTCCGGCAAAAGAAGAACTCCCGTAGGCGTTCGGGGTTCTGCTTCTCGACATCGGCGCCGGGCAAGTCCTCCCAATCGCCGTAGTGCATCTCGCGCAGGCCGGCATCGAGCGCGTGGTCGATAGCCCGGCCGTTGAGCGCGTGGCGGGCCGTATCGGCGGCGCGCGAGAGGTCGCTGCTGAGGGCCGCGGTCAGCCCGATGCTGGCGAGCCTCCGGCCAGCCGCCTGCGCCTGGGCGATGCCGAGCGAGGTGAGGGCGGTCTCCGAATGGCCACACCAGCGTTGCTCGATGTTTCCATAGGTCTGGCCATGGCGGACAAGGTAGATGTCAGTACTCATCCGGTTCAGTGTAGGCGGGCGCTCGCTGAGGCTCACGGCTTGGAAGGGCGGGCCCATGACGGTGCAAAGGCCGGATAGCGGTCACGTTTTACGCACGTTTTACCGCCCAATCCGCGAAATCAGTACTCTCGGATTGCGGCGCCCGTGCGCCTCGCCTGGGCCGGTGATACCGTTGAGCCACCAACGGAGCCTGCTCCTTGGCTGGAGGTAAGTTCGATGCGCACCCTTCGCACGAAGATGACTGCTTTCTTGGCGGTTTCCTTGGGCATCGCGGCCATCCTCGGCGGATCCCTCGGGATCGTGACCGCCAGCGTCCGCCAGCCGCTTTCCGCCGGGTTCAACCTTGCCGGTGGCCCGCTTAACGGCGACATCTCGCCCGACCAGTACGTCGCTTGCCTCGCGGCGAGCGCCTGGAACTCCGTCTATATTTGGGACGGCCCAACGCAAACCTGGCGTCACTACTTCAACACGTCCGCGGGCGTCCCCGGCTACGTCAACCTCGCCTCCGCCGGCGGGATCTCGACCATTCCCCGCGGGTCGGGCGTGGTGTTGCTCATGACCCTGGCGGTCCCGAGCCCACGCCTCAAGGATTCCAACGCCGAGAGTTGCAGCGGGTAGCCCGAGATGCCCCCAGTGATCCGAATTAGCCAGACCCACCTCGACGCCATGATCGCCCATGCGCTGGAAGACGCGCCGATCGAATGCTGCGGCCTCATCGCCGCGAAGGACGGGGTCGTCACCGGCATCCATCGCGCCAAGAACCGCGAGGCAAGCCCCTATCGCTTCAGCATCAATCCCCTGGAGACACGGGACATCACTGAGGCGATCGAGGACGCGGGGAGCGAACTGGCGGGGTTCTACCACTCGCACACGGGCAGCGAAGCGCGGCCGAGCCCCACCGACATCCGCACGATGGGCCCGCTGTTCGGCCCTCCATACGTCCACGTCGTCGTTGGCGTCGCGGACCGGGAGAAGCCCCACGCCCGCGTCTTTTTCATCGCGGACAGCGCAGCCATCGAACAGGAATTCGGGACCTTCGAGGGATGAGCGGGCAGCCGGCGCGGACTCACGCGTACGCGGCTCGGTGTCTGGTGATACGTGGTCGCTCCTTTGTTTGGGGCGAACGGACGTTCGTGATGGGGATCATCAATGTGACGCCGGATTCCTTCAGCGGTGACGGTTTGGGCGGCGATGTCGCGGCATCGGTCGCCCAAGCGCTGGCCTTCGAAGCTGCGGGCGCAGACATCCTCGATCTCGGGGCCGAGTCCAGCCGGCCCGGCGCCGAGGAGCTGGAAGAGGGCACGGAAGCGCTCCGGCTCATGCCGCACCTGCGCGCCATCCGGGCCGCCACCGCCTTGCCAATCTCCGTCGACACCTACCATGCCGCAGTCGCGGAGCAGGCTCTGGCGGCGGGCGCGGACATGCTCAACGACATCCACGGCTTCCAGCGCGACCCGCGGATGGCGAAGGTCGCGGCGACCGCGGACGTGCCCGTCATCGCGATGCACAACCAGCGCGGGCGGCACGTCACCGATGTCGGCGTTGAACTCATGGCGGGCATCGAACGGATCGAGGCCATCGCGGCGAGCGCCGGAATCGCGCGCGGCCAATTGATCGTCGACCCAGGGTTCGGCTTCGGTTGGACGCCCGCCGAGAACCTTGAGTTGATCCGGCAGATCCCCAAGCTGAGTTCAGCCGGGCTGCCCATCCTCGTCGGGGTCTCCCGAAAGTCCACGATTGGCCATGTGCTCGGGAGCGGGACGGGCGAGCGGCTCGATGGCGCCGCAGCGCTCGTCACCCTGGCGATCGCGGGCGGCGCCGATATCGTCCGCGTCCACGATGTCGCGGCCATGGTCCGCGTCTGCCGGATGGCCGACGCCGTCATCCGGGGGTGGGAGGGATGATCGAAACCGCATACCTGGCGCTCGGATCGAACCTTGGCCATCGCGCCGGCAACCTCCAACGCGCGATCGACCTCCTCCTCGACGAAGGCGTGCGCGTCGACCGCGTCTCGTCGGTCTGGGAGACCGCGCCCGTGCCCGCGGACCAACCCCCGTTCCTGAACGCGGTGGTCGCGGCAACG
>CAMAUF010000099.1 GCA_945861295.1 bacterium
TCAAGCGTTGGCATGGCGGACTCCTGTGAGCAGCATACTCATACCGCATAGACGCTCGAAGCTCAGCCGGCTTCCTCGCCGCGCGGGTGTTGACGCCCCAGTCCGGCGCCTGTCAGAGTTGTGGAGAGCCCTCCATAGGTGAATGCCCATGATGAAGACCATTCAAATCACCATCGACGCCCCGCTCCTCGACCGGCTCGACGGCGAACTGGCAAACCAACGTTCGCGACGGTCCAGCTTCATCCGCGAAGCGATAGAAAGCGAACTCCGGCGGCGCTCGATTCGCGCTATGGAGGCCGCCTGGGAGGCCGCATACACCCAGGGAGGCGCCGACGTCGTCATCGCCACGGAACAGGACTGGGGCCCAGGCTGGGACGAAGATGCACCACGGTGATGTCATCTGGGCCGAATTCGGCTCACCCTCAGGCCGCCGCCCGGCCCTCATCCTCACGCGAGAATCTGGCCTTCCCTTCTTGACCGCTGTCACGGTGGCGCCCCTGACAACGACGGCCCGTTCATCCCCAACTTGGGTTGAAATTGACGCCAGCGAAGGCATTCCACGGAGGTCGTTCGTGAACCTAGACAATATTCAGACATTGTATTTACACCAGTTGGGGGGCCACATCTCTACCCTGTCCCCCGCGGCGATGCAAAAGGTTGCCCGCGCCATCAATTTCGCCCTGGGGCTCGACCTGATCCGCTAGCCCACGGTTTACCGGCAACCGTGAGCCCTGCTACGCTATCCGCCAGCGTCAAGAGCGCGCGCCTTCGGGCGCCCGGCAACCTGGTTTCGCCTCCAAGGTGCCACGACGACGCGGCCCAACGACGGGCAACAAAAGGCGGGCGAATTCGCCCGCCCCTCGGTCTTGAGGGGCTGCCGCAGCGCGAAACGCTGCCCGGCTCTCTCCTAGGCCGCCGGGGCGTCGCGACTCCGCCCTTCGTCGATTACCTGAATAACGGATGATGCACCCATGACAGAACGCAAGCTCCTGACCTCTGAGTCGGTCACCGAAGGCCACCCCGACAAAATGTGCGACCAGATCTCCGACAGCGTCCTCGACGCTATCTACGCTCAGGACCCGATGGCCCGCGTCGCCTGCGAAACCGCCATCACCAACGGCCTCGTCCTCGTTACCGGCGAAATCACCACCCACGCCTGGGTCGATATCCCGGGGCTCGTACGGCGGACCATCCTCGGCATCGGCTACACGTCCTCCGAGATCGGCTTCGACGGCGCCACCTGCGGCATCATCACCGCCATCTCCGAACAATCGCCCGACATCAAAGGCGCCGTCGATGCCTCGATCGAAGTCCGGCGGAGCGGCGCTAGCCACGATGAACTCGACCGCGGCGCCGGCGACCAGGGCATGATGATCGGCTTCGCCTGCGACGAAACCCCCGAACTCATGCCGCTCACCATCTCCCTCGCCCACAAGCTCACCCGCCGCCTGGCCGAAAAGCGCAAGGACGGTTCGTTGCCCTGGCTGCGGCCCGACGGCAAGTCCCAGGTCACGATCGAATACGACGACGATTGGCATCCCGTACGCGCCGAAGCCCTGGTCATCTCCACCCAGCACGCCCCCGACGTCGACCAGGAGACGATCACCAGCGACATCACGGCACAGATCATCCAGCCGATGGTCGGTGCGCAACTGATCGACGCCAAGACGAAGGTCTACGTCAACCCTTCGGGCCGCTTCGTCGTCGGTGGCCCCAAAGGCGATGCCGGCCTCACCGGCCGCAAGATCATCGTCGACTCATACGGCGGCATCGCGCGGCACGGCGGTGGCGCGTTCAGCGGCAAGGACCCGACCAAAGTCGACCGCTCCGGCGCCTACGCCGCGCGCTGGGTCGCGAAGACGATCGTCGCGGCCGGCCTGGCGCGTCGCTGCGAGGTCTTGCTCTCCTACGCCATCGGCGTCGCCCAACCGACCTCGCTCTGGGTCGAAACCTTCCACACTGGCAAGATCGCCGACGAGAAGATCCTCGCCGCCGTGCGCCAAGTCTTCGACTTGCGCCCGGGCGCAATCATCCGCGATTTGGATCTCCGGCGGCCGATTTACCTGCAAACCGCGTCCTATGGTCACTTTGGGCGGCTCGACTTGGACCTGCCGTGGGAAGATACGTCGCGAGCGGCAGCACTCCAAGCGGCGGCCGGACTGTAGCGTGCTGGGCTTCGAACGACGCCGTTGAGCGAGGAGTAGCCATGGACGCGATCGTCCTGGTCGGTGGTCAGGGGCTCCGGCTTCGTCCGCTCACGCTGACGCGGCATAAGAGCCTCATGCCCGTCCTGGGGCAGCCCGCCATTGAGCACCTGTTCGACTGGCTGGACCGGGCAGGGTTCGCCCGAGCCATCTTGGCCGTCGGCCGCTTCAACGACGACCTCGCCGATGCCTACGCCGGCGGCCGACCGGGGCGCCTCCGTGTCGAAGTCGTCCGCGAGACGGAACGGCTCGAATCTGGCGGCGCGGTCCGGTATGCCGTCGCCGCCGCCGACGTCGAGGGCCGCTTCGCCGTGCTCAACGGCGATGTCTTCGTCGATTTCGACTTCCAGGCCATGCTCGCCCAGCATATCTCCCGAGACGCCGACCTCAGCATCGCGCTTTCGGAAGTGGCCGACCCGTGGGCCTATGGCGTCGCCGTGGTCGACCCCGCGAACCGGATCCTGGACTTTGTGGAGAAGCCGCCGGAGGGCACGGAGCCGTCCAACCTCATTAACGCTGGCGTTTGGATCTTCGAAGCCGGCCTCACGGCCGAGATCCCGGCCGGCGCAGTCCGCGTCGAAGAGACCCTCTTCCCCACGCTCGTGGCCCAGGGCCGCACCGTTCTCGGCTACCCCTACCGCGGAGTCTGGGCCGATATCGGCACCCCAGCACGCTACCTCGAACTGCACCAGGCACTGCTCACGCGGGACCAACTGCCCTGGTGGGGCCCCAAGGCGTTTGTCGACCCAGCGGCCAGTATCGAAGCCAGCGTGCTCGGCGACGGGGTTCAGGTCGGCAGCGGCGCGCGAGTCGCCAATTCGGTACTCTGGGAGGAGGTTGCCATTGGCGAGCACGCGCTCGTCCAGTCCAGCATCCTCGCGAACGGCGTGACGATCGGAGTTGGCGCAACAATGCAAGACGCAGTCATCGGCGCTGGGGCCACAATAGCGCCCGGGGTCCAACTTCCGCCCGGCTCGTTGATCGACCCCCACACCATCGTCGGAGCACGCGGGTGACGAACAACCCGGTCCGCTTTGGCACGGATGGTTGGCGGGCAATCATCGCCGAGGATTTCACCTTCGCCAACGTCCGCGCCTGCGCCCAGGCCGTCGCCGACCACTTCCGCGAAAGCGAAGCCCACGGGGCCATGAGTCCCCGCCACCTCGTCGTCGGATACGACACGCGGTTCCTCTCGGACGAATTCGCCGCGGCTGTCGCGAGAGTCTTCGCCGGTAACGGGTTCCGCGTCGACTTCGCCGATCGGCCCGCGCCGACGCCCGCGATCAGCTTCCACATCGTCGCGACAGGCGCAGCCGGCGGCATCGTGGTCACCAGCAGCCATAATCCCGCGCATTGGAACGGCATCAAGGTCAAGCCCGACTACGGCGGCAGCGCCGACCCGGCGATCGTCGCCGATATCGAACGCCGCGTGCCGGCCATCCTCTCAGCCAGCGCCGTCAAGGAAGCGCCTTCGTCCAGCGACGCCATCGCCCGGTTCGACCCTGTGCCGGCGTACCTCGCCGGCCTCGCCAAGCAGGTCGACCTCGACCGGATCCGCGCCGCCGGCGTCCGGGTCGCGCTCGATTCCATGTACGGCGCCGGTGCCGGCCTCATGGCGCGCCTCCTCGAAGGCGGGCGCACGACCCTCACGGAGATCCACGGAGAGCGCAACCCCGCCTTCCCCGGCCTGCGCGCCCCCGAACCCATCGAAAGCAACCTCGGCGAACTCTTGCGGCTCGTCGCCGCCGGCGGCTTCGACTGTGGCCTTGCGAACGATGGCGACGCCGACCGCACCGGTTTTGTCGATGAGAACGGGCAGTATGTCGATCAGCTTCGCACTTTCGCTCTCCTCACCTACTACCTGCTCGGCTTGCGCGGGCTGCGCGGGCCGATCGTCAAGTCTGTCACCACCACAGCCATGGCCGCCAAGCTCGCCGCTCATTTCGGCGTCGAGTGTATCGAAACGCCTGTCGGCTTCAAGCACATTGGCCCGCTGATGACCGAACGCGATGCGCTGATCGGGGGCGAAGAGAGCGGCGGCTACGGCTTCCGCGGTCATATCCCCGAACGCGACGGCTTGCTCACGAACCTCATCCTGCTCGACGCCATGGCGCTCACGGGCCGCAAGCCAACAGCGCTGTTGGCCGAAGTCTTCGCGATCACGGGCGAGCACTTCTATGAACGGATCGACTTCGACCTGGAGCCCGGCAGCACTGCGCAAGTGAAGTCGTCCCTCGACGCGGCGGCGCCCCGCGAGCTAGCAGGCCAGCCTGTCACTTCGACCGACCACAAAGACGGCTGGCGCTTCATGATCCCGGAAGGCTGGCTCCTGCTCAGGCTCTCCGGCACCGAGCCCCTCCTCCGTATCTACACAGAAGTGACGGACCGCTCGTTGGTGCGCCCGCTCCTAGAGGCCGGAATCGCCTTGGCCGGCCGGACTCCGTGAAGTCCCTCGACGACTCGCTGACGTTCGCGGCGGACCGCGAGGGCATGCTCGGACACGCCGATGCCCTCGGCCGCGAACTCGCCGCGAGTTGGGAAGCGTCCGAGTCTGTAACGCTGCCCGACCTCACTGACCTCAACGGGTTGGTCATAGCCGGAGTAGGCGGCTCCGCTTCCGCCGCTGACGCCTTCGCCGCCCTTGCGAACGACATCGCTCGCATCCCCATCACGGTCACTCGCGGCTTCTCGCTTCCAGGCTGGGTCACGCCCGGTACCCTGGTTGTTGTCTCCTCGTATAGCGGTGAAACCGACGAAGCCCTTGCGATGTTCGAAGACGCCCAGCGCCGAGGCGCTCGCATCGTGGTGATCACCTCCGGCGGCAAGCTCGCCGCTATGGCCTCCGCAGCCGGGTCGGCCACCTACTCAATCGCCTATCGTTCCCAGCCTCGGGCCGCGTTCGCCCATGGCCTCGGACCGCTGCTGTATCTGGGCCGCCAGCTCGGCCTGACTCAGATCAGCGGCGACGAGGTACGGGCGGCCGCGGCCGCGCATGGCCGCTGGGTGCAGTCGGCACTCGGCCCGGCCGTCCCGCAGGCGCACAACCCGGCCAAGCGGCTCGCGCTGGCTTGCGAACGGCGCCTCCCGTGGGTCCTCGGCGCCGGGCATCTCGCGCCCTCAGCCACGCGCTTCAAGAACCAGTTCGCCGAGAACGGCAAGCGGCTCGCGGCCGCCGAAACGTTGCCCGAAGCTGGCCACAACCTGATCGTCGGCCTTGATGAGGCGTCGTCGTCATGGCCGCCCGCGACCCTGATCACCCTCGAATCCGCCCGCTGGGCCGACCGCTCCGTGCAATCACGCCTCGAGGCCTTCGCGACCTTGTGGCAAGAGCGCGGCCTCCCAGCCCACCGCTGCATCATCGACGGCGCAACCCCGCTCGAGGACCTTCTCCTGGCGACGGCGCTGGGCGACTTCACCTCGTGCTATCTCGGCCTGTTGCGCGGCATCGACCCGAGCCCCGTCGGCCCCATCGACGCCTTCAAGCGACGGTCGGCACCGGCGTAGGCCGCACGCGGGCCCGTGCCGTGGTTACCCAACCACCACGCGTTCCCGGTCGAACAACTTGCGGTTGAGCAACGCCAGCCCGGCATTGAGCGCCATCACGACGGCCAAGAGGATGACCCAAGTCAACATGCCGCGCGGGATCACTCCCGCGCCCACCAACAGAAACGGCATGGCCGAGGGCAACAGGATAAGGCCGCTGAGATGTTCCGCGACGCGGATGTCCTTCGCGCGCGAAGACATCATCATGCCCACCAACGTCGAGAACACAGCCAACGGACCCGCCAGCCCCAGCACGCCCACAAACCAGCGCCAATCCAACGCCAATGAGCGCATCGGCTCCTCAACGACGGCGACCACGTAGACCACATAGACGCCGAAGATAAGCACCGACATCGCGACGGTTGGTATGACGATCGCCAGCACCTTGGCGAAGAGGAACTGCTTCTCCTCCACGGGCAGCGTCAGGAGTGGCTCGATCGTTCCCTGGTCGCGCTCGCCGATGACCGTGAACGCGGCCATCGCCGCTGGCAGGATGATGGGGGTGAGGAAGAAGCAGAAAACGGCCTGGCCCACGGCGAACTCGATCGCCTGGAGTTCGAGCCGCTGCGGGTCCATCAGCGCCAGGTTCGCCATCGGCAACACCATCAGCGTGAGCGGCAGCAAGATCGCCGTGATTAGGATCATGCGATTCTGGCTGTATTCCCGAAGCTCCTTGCCCACGATGGCGCGGACAACCGGCGCACGATATGCGTTCATGCCGCAACCTTTCCCGCATCGGTGGCGCTCATCAGGTGAAGATACGCCCGTTCCAGGTCGCCCCCGGAACGGACCTCCCGGATGCGCGCCCCGGCGTTCACCAAGCTCGCAACCAGGAGGGGTATCTCGTCGTCAGGTTCACTGAGGCGGCAGGTGAAGCCATCAGGCAAAAACGTGACTTCCTCGCAACCAGCGCCAGCCAGCAACCGCTCGATGCCCGCTGGCATCGCTCCGGCAAGCACGACGTGCAAAGCCCGACCGACCAGCTCGCGGCGCAACTCCGCCGGCGTGCCAACCTTAATCAGCCGCTGCCGCAGGACGCCGACGCGCGTGCAGAGCCGGTCAGCTTCGCTCAGCCGATGGGTATTCATCACGACCGTTGCGCCGTCGTTGACCAGCTCGCGGATCATTTGCTCCATCACCGCCGCGGCCGACGGGTCGAGCCCCGACGACGGCTCGTCCAGCAGCAGCAGCTTCGGACGATGCACGACCGCGCGCGCCAGCGCCACGCGCTGACGCAGACCCTTGGAGAGCGACGCGACGCGGTCGCCACGCCGATCCAGAAGGTCCACGAAGCGCAGCGCCTGGTCGACGGCGCCCTCGACATCCCGAAGCGCGTGCCCTTCGGCCCAAAACCGGACGTTCGTGTCGACGGTGAGTTTTTCATAAAGGCCCGCGCGTTCGGGCATGAAGCCGATCAAGCGGCGCACGGCCATCGGGTCCGCGAGCACATCAATGCCGAGCACCGAGGCGCTCCCCTCCGTCGGCCGAATCAGCGTCGCGAGCACGCGCATCGTCGTCGTCTTGCCCGAACCATTCGGGCCGAGCACGCCAAAGATCTCGCCTCGCGCGATCGACAAGTCGATGCCATCGACGGCAACGCGGTCGCCAAACCGGCG
>CAMAUF010000100.1 GCA_945861295.1 bacterium
CTGAAAATGGTGAGGGAGTGGACCATTGCGGCGGGCGAACCAGTGGCCGACATCGACAAGGACATTCGCTATTTCGAACGGCGAGAGCGTGGCGAGCCGTTCGACCGTGAAGAGGTCCATGATCTCATCAACGAATTGGACGATGACGCCGTGGAAGAGGTCTTCGCGAGGCTGGGCTGACTGGGGCCAGCTCGCTGGGTGACGCCGAAAGTCTTGTTACGAATCCGCCAATTGAGAAGCGCCCGGCAGGAGCACCGAGAAGTCGCCCTCAAGCAAGCGCCCAGCGTGCAGCCGAAGCCCCGGAAAGACCCGACTCTCCGTCCACCCGTCATTACCCGCAGGCAGCTCCTGGAAGCGCCCGTCGACCCACTCGAACCAGAGCAGTTGTTCGTCCTCGGTCACCCAGACGATGTACTCCTGTACGCCGGCACGTTCGTACGATTCGAGCTTGGCGTGAAGGTCGTACGATGCGCTCGACGCCGCAACTTCGACCACCAACTCGGGCGCGCCGTCCATGTAGCTATCCTCAGCCACCACCGCACGCCCGCTCCCGGCCTTCCAGAGCATCTGGTCGGGCTGGACGCGATCGTCATCCGATAGGCGAACCGTGCCGTTGGAACCACCGCGTACGCCGGTATGGGTGAGCGCATAATGGCCGAGCCAGGTCGCCATCAGGAAGTCGGGCTCTGCGTGCTCTTCAATGCGGACGGGCGAGGCCACGTAGACTACCCCCTGGACGAGTTCAGCCTTCGTGATATCGGGACGAAGGGCATAGCGCCGGTCGAATTCGGCCGCGCGCATCCGCATGCCGGACTCTAGAGCCGGTCTGTTGGTAGTCACGGTCGGCGCTGGGCGTGGCGGTGCGGTAGCGGCTGCCATGGCTCTCAGCATACTCCCCTTAGTCGGGCTGCGGGTCGTAGTACTTGTTGCCGGCCTCGGCCCAGGCCTTCGTCATCGCGAAGAACTCGGGTCCGGCGCTGCTGAGGCCGCGGATCGGCAGGCTGCCGCGCCGGATCATGAAATCGTGCGGGGCCAACTCGCCAGCGCGGACGAACTGGCGCTCGGCCGCCTCGTCGTTGCCCTGATTGTGGAGCCACCAGCCCAGCCCGAAGTGCGCGCGTGCCTGTTGGTCGTCCGCGCTCGGCAGCAATTGGCGTTCGCGGGTTTTCTCCTCGGTAAAGCCCGAGCCCTCGCCTTTCACCCACGCCCGCAGCGCCTCCGCGTGGGGGGCGGCGTCGATCCCGGTGACATGCTTCCAGGCGTTGTTGCCGAAGGCGACGTCGTTCGGACGCACGATTTGGCCCGCCTCGTCGATCCACACCACCGTCGGGACATTCACCCAGTTGTAGAGGTCCGGCAACAGGTGCTCGGTATCGATAAGGCTCGGGTGCGTTGGATGAGCGGCCTCGATGAACGGCCGCGCGTCTTCTGGGTCCTTCTCGATGCCGACGGTGATGATGGTAAAGCCGAAGTCCTTGAGTTCCTCGTACAGCGCCTGCCAACCTGGCAGGTCATCGCGGCAGCCTCACCAGCTACCGTAGGCGGCGAGCAGCACCTTCTTGCCGCGCTGCTCCGAGAGGGTGTGCATCGTGCCGTCGAGGTCTGGCAGCGCGAATTCCGGCGCTTGCAGCGTCGCCAGCTGGGCCGAACGATCAGCGGCGGCGGTCCCCAGGTATGCCGCGCGAGCCTCGATGTCGATGGCCAGCGGCCGGCCGATCAGGCTGGCAAACCCAGCGAGGTCGACGCCAGCACTGGTGACGACGGTTGACTGGGACGGGATCGGGAAACACAGTTCATCCTTGCAGAACCCGTGTGGCTTCAGCGCCCAACCGATGGTCGCGAAATCTTCCGGCGCGATGTGGACGGCATCGCCCGCGAGGTTGCCCTCGACGGCGGCCACCCGGCCCTGGTCCAAGATCGAGAAGGTGATACCCATGTGCGTTCCCTCCGCCTGAATAGGCTACGGCACCGCCGTCGTATAGGGCGCCAGCCCGAGCAAAAGCGTCAGGCTGGCGATCGCGGTTGCCTCGCCGCTCCCGTATCGTTCCCGTATCGTTCGAGCTTCACCATCGCAGGAGCAGCATATGATCGGCACACCGCAATTCGACCAGTTCGTTTCCGACAACCGTTGGGCGATAGTCGTCAGTCTGAGGAGAGACGGATCTCCGGCGACCTCGATCAACGCGTACGCCCGCGACGGCGACCAGCTCGTCGTGAGCACCCAAGGCCATCGGCTGAAGACGAAGACGCTGCGCAACGACCCGCGCATCGTGCTCTGCATCATCAACAACGCCGAGCCGTTCAACTATGTGTCCGTCGAAGGGACGTGCGAGGTCCAGACCGAAGACCTGATCGGACCGACGCGGGCCGTGTTCCAGAACATCGCCAACTCGGGGTATAGCGAACCGCCGAACCTCGAACAGTGGCTCAGGGATCAGGGCCGGGTGATCCTTCGCGTCACCCCGACCCGCGTCTCCGGCGTCATTCGCGCTTAAAAATCTTTCTGGTAGACGATATCAGAGCGATCGCGTCGGCCCTGCGTAAAGGCCGCGGCGTTCGGCCAAACGCCTTCGACTGGCTCAAGCTTGGTCCACTCATGCACGACGCCCCGGCGGCTTATCCGCCACTCGCCCGATCGGCGCTCGTACCTGTCGACATAACGGCCACCCCAGAGAAAGTCTTGGGCGGGCGCGCCGTCTTTGGCCGCCGAACGATGGCGCGCCAGGCAGTACGCTTCGCCGCGTCCGCTGTCCCCGTCGATTTCGACGAGCACGTTGCTGACCGCGTGCTGCGTGAGCGCATACAGCGGCAGCCCGACCTTGGCCCCCGCGATGAACTGTTCGGGCGTCTGGTCGACGCCGTACGTGAGCTTGGCGTCGGGCCAGAACACGGACGCGACAAGCTCCCAATCGAGCCGGTCCACGCCCCGGCAGTAACGGAAGATGAGGGCGCGAATTGCTTGCTCCGAAGCCAAGGCATCCAGCACAGAGTCGGTCATCGATCTGCTCCAACGGGTATTCACCGGGATTCTACGCCGCCGCTACCGGGTTGGCTTTGCCCGTCTGCGCGAGTCCCTGCTAGCGTGGCATCTGGGGTGCAACAACAATGAGTACAGCAGTAGGTCTGCGCGCGGGCGCGGTTGGGGTGACCGTCTTGGAGGGCGCAACGCCGGAAGCGCTGACGTCGGTCGCCGATAGTTGGTTCGAGGGTCACGCGGAGGCGGAGATCCATTCGGTGACGCTTCAGGCGAGCCCCGCGCAAGGCGGCTCGCTCTTCCTCCTGGTCGTCCACGATCGCATTCGCGGACTCAATAGCTCCCCGGGTTCGGCACGGGTCGGCTTCCGCCGGTAGCCGCCGGAAGACATCGTCTAAGGAGTTCGGTCAGCCTCTCGGGCCGGGCTGTTGGCCCGCGTCCGTGGGTGCCCCCGAGACCCGCTGCGAAGGCAGGGGTGGGCTGTTCAAGGGCGCCCGGCGTCGCCAGATGGGCAAGCCAGCGTAAACAGCCGATTGATCGCTCATCGTGGTTCGCTACCATCGAACGGCGCGTCCCCACCACGAGGAGTTACTTATGCGGGCACAGAGGCCATTGCGGCCCGGCTTGGCCATCCCGGCGGTGTTCGCCATCCTGGCGGTGACGGTCGCCGTCATGCTCAGCCTTACCGGCAGCGCGCCCTGGGCCAGCGGGCAGGGCGCGAAGCGCGTCGTCGTCACCGGCTTGGCCGGCGATGGCGCCACGGGTGGCTCGCCGCCGCCGAGCGCGACCACGTCGTCCCCCTCCCCGACTTCGACCACCGCTACGGCGACACAATCCACGACTTCGACACCAACGCGTACAGCCACACCGACGGCCACTTCGAGCCCAACTCCGACCGCGACGCCCACACCGACAGTCGCGGGCTCGCCGACCGCGACTGCGCCCGGCGGTTGCACCAGCGTGATCCCGCGCAAATCGAGCATGTACCGCGAAAGCGACAGCGTGTTCGTGGTTGGCGAAGTCGTCAACAACTGCCCGAGTGACATCGAGTTCGTGGTGCTGGAAGTCGATTTGCTGAACGCGAGCGGGCAGGTCCTGGCGACCGTGGAAGCCTTCCCGGACGTCGTCGTGTTCCCGGCTGGCGGGGATTCGCCCTTTTTCGCCTACTTCGACCCGACGGAGAACGACCTCACGGGCGCCGTCAGCTTCCGGGTCCGAGTCATATCCTTCGACGACCCTGCGACGTTCCCGCCCGTGACCGGCCTGATTATTGCGCTGAGCCCAGGCTTCTTGGATGAGGACGGGAGTTACGTCGTGAGCGGGACGGTGAAGAACAATTCTGGGACGACATACCTGCTCGTCCAACCGATCCTCGCGCTGTACGACGCGAGCGGTAACGTCATTCGTACAGACTTTACGTTCATCGAAGAAGAGGAACTGGCGCCCGGCCAGACTGCTCAGTTCGAATTCTTCTTCTTCTTCGATGGCCCGCCCAGCGTGGCGGCGACACGGGCCTGGGTGGAGGCAATTCCTGGGGAGTAGGGGTTTCTTCCGTCGGGAGGCGCGCCCGGGCGAAGCCGCCGGCTTACCGATTCGTGCTGGCGCCGACGCTTATCGCACGTTCGCGCGGGCGGCGCGGGCGGTCGGATGCGCCGCCATTGTCGCTTTGTGTCCCGAACGGTGGAGCTGTTTCGATCCCGCCAAAGACGACGGCCCCGCAGAGGCTGCACCAGGTTCGGTCGGACCGGGCGATCCTGCCGCCGTCATAAACGGCCTGACGCTCGTCCGAAGGGTGTGCGCAAGTCATGCTCGCAACGGTGATGGCGCGGGGGCCGAACGCAAAGAGGCCGATGGCACTCATGGAGGACGGGCTCCTGGGCCTGTAGCCCCAGGGCCTGTTACCTTCCGGGATGCCGCTTGAGGTAGGGTCGCATGGGTGACTTAGGGACGAGGCTCGTCCGGGCGCGCGAAGCCCGGGGTCTCACCCTCGAAGACGCAGAACGGGACACGCGCATCTCCCGCCGGTATCTCCAGGCGCTCGAGACCGAGCAGTTCCAGGTGATCCCGGCGCCGGTCTATGCGCGCGGCTTTCTGCGTTCGTATTCGCAGTACCTGGGCGAGGACCCCCAGGAGATCCTTGGCCTCTTCCCCCGAGACGAAAACGACCCGGAGCCAGCGAGCGTGATCAACGGCCCCGACGCGAAGGGCCGGGCGACACGTCAGTCACCCTTGGCGGGTCACTCCGCCTCCCGGCCCGCCTGGAAACGCCCGGCCCGCCCAGCCACGGGCGCGCGGCGGGAGCCGGTCAGCGCCGTTTCGCAGTCGATCGACTTCTCCAGCGAGCGCGGGCGCGCCCCCATCCCGGACACGGCGCTCCCGCCCCCTCCGGAGCCGATGATCGGTGTCGACATTGGGGTGCCGGCGCCGGCCCGGCGGCTGAACCCAAGCGGCCCGAGTCAGGCGCGGACGATTACGGTGGTAGCCCTTGCCTGCGGCGGGGTTGTCGCAGTCGTGCTGCTGGCGTTGCTGATCTCCAACCTTGGCGGCAATTCCGGCGGCTCGAGCGACGAGCCAGGCACCACAACTCAACGCACGGCGACCCCGCGCGCCGCGCAGACGCCGACGGCAGGCGCCTCATCCGGCGGCATCCCGGTCATCAAAGGTGTTGTGCCCGACGTGATCAATAAGAACGTCGACGCCGCCAAGGATGCCATTATCCAGGCTGGCTTCCAGCCGCTCGAACGCCACGAAGCCAACAAGGCGGCCCGAAACACCGTCATCGACCAGGCGCCGGGGTCGAACACCGACCTTGCCGAAGGGGGCACCGTCATTATCGTTGTCAGCGATGGCCCGCAATGAGCGTCCCACGGACATACCACCTTGTCACGCTCGGCTGCCCCAAGAATGACGTCGACAGCGAGCACCTCGAACGTCTCCTGACGGGCGGCGAACTGCTCCCCGTGCTTCAGCCGGGCGACGCCGACGCAATCATCGTCAACACCTGCGGTTTCATCGAACAGAGCCAGGCTCAGTCGATGGAGGCAGTCCGCGAGCTCGCCGCCGGCAAGAAGCCGGGACAGACCTTGATCGTCGCCGGCTGCATGACCCAGCTCTACGGCGCGCAGGTCAGCCGCGATGTCCCCAACGTCGACCACATCTTCGGCGTCGGCGAGTGGCAGCAGGTCGCCAAGCTGCTCAGCGTCGATGTCGAAGGCGTGCACGACATCCCCGAGAATGCCAAGGTGAACGGCCCGAGCGCGTACTTGAAGATCTCGGACGGCTGCGATGCTCCCTGTACCTTCTGCGTCATCCCCAAGATCAAGGGTCTGCTTCGGTCGGCGCCGGCCGGTTTCCTGGTCAAGGAGGCGCAGCGCCTCGTCGCCGCCGGCGCGAAGGAACTCGTCCTGGTCGCCCAGGATTCGACGGCGTGGGGCGAGGATCTGGGCCTCCCCGTCGCTTCCGGCCTCCCCGGCCTGCTCCACATGCTCAGCGAGGCCGTCGGCGAAGAAGTCTGGCTGCGGCTGATGTACGCCTATCCCAGCCGCGTCTCTTCGGCCCTGATCGAAGCGATGGCGGCCATCCCGAACGTCGTCCACTACCTCGACGTCCCGCTTCAGCACGGTTCTGAATCGATGCTGCGCCGGATGAAGCGGCCGAGCAATTTGGCCAAGGTCCACGGCTTCGTCACGGACTTGCGGCGTGCGATGCCGGATATCGTGCTCCGCACGAGTTTCATCGCCGGCTTCCCGGGCGAGACAGAGGCCGAGTTCGACGAGCTTCTGAGCTTCGCCCGCTCGATCGAATTCGATCACGCCGGTTGCTTCACATACTCCCGCCAGCAGTGGACCGAGGCCTTCGAGCACGACAACCAGGTTGCGGACGAGGTCAAGGCCGAGCGCCGCGACCGCTTCATGTCCCAGCAGCAAGGCATCTCCGCCAAACGCGCGAAACGCTTCGTCGGGCAGACTCTGCCGATGCTGGTCGAGGGCATAGGCGAGGACGAAGACGGCAAGCCAGTCGTCGCCGGCCGGACGTATCGCGAGGCCCCCGAGGTGGACGGCCTCGTCCTCGCGCGCGGCCGTGCCACGCCAGGCGATCGCGTCCTCGTCCGGATCGACGATTCGGGCGAGTACGATCTGTACGGCCGGGTCGTGCAAGCTGGGTCGAAAGACCGGACGCCGCGGCATGCGCGGCGCCCTCAGCTTCGGACGTAGACCGGCCAGGCGCTGGCCACGTTAAGAGGTCGCGCCGCCGTCGACGATGAACTCCGAGCCGGTGCAGTAGCTGCTGTCGTCACAGGCGAGGAAGAGCGCGAGGCGTGCGACCTCGATCGGCTCGGCTGGTCGCCGAATTGGCGTGCCG
>CAMAUF010000101.1 GCA_945861295.1 bacterium
GAGGGCCGCCCGCGGGTGTGTACGACTCCAGCCAATGCAGCGTCGCTTCGGCCGCGGACCGCTTGGACGCGACGACGAGGCGCTGGAAGTCCGTCGCCTGGGGCCGCCCATCGAGCACGCCGAGATACCGCTGGCAGGCCGCGACCTGGCCGTCGAGCAAGAGACGCCGGGCCGGCGGGTCCAGCCGATCGAGGAAGAAGAGCTTGACCAGGAGTTCGAGGCGCGTCTCCCGCATCCGCGTCACCGGCGCCCGCAGCCAGCGGTCAATTAGGTCGCGGCCGCTCGCTGTGAGGGCGAACGTCTTGCGCGGGGGCCGCAAACCTACGCGCTCCTCGGTCCAGGAGACCAGCGCTCGGGCCTCGAGGTTACGCAAGTACGTGTAGAGGGTGCTCTGTTCGACGGGGCAAACTTCGTCGAGGCCCTCATCCGTGATGAACGTGAGCATCTCGTAGCCGTGCATCGGGCGCAGCGCCAACAGACAGAGGACGGCGTACTCGCCGGCGAGCGGGTCACGTTCGGACATCGGGTCGATCCTACGTTTCGACCGAATACTTGGCAAGCGACTATCCCGCCGCCACCGCCATTCAACCCGGCGTGCCGCGGGGCGGTACGATGTGCCTATGCCCGACCTTCCCAACCTCGACGATTGGCTGGAGCGGCTGATCCCGGCTGTGCGGGCAAACAGCCATCGCCTCTTGGAGCTTGGCTGCGGGGCTGGCCTCGATGCTGGCGCCCTGGCCGCCGCCGGCTTTGACGTCGTCGCCTTCGACCGGTCCGCCGAACGCCTGAGCGCGGCCAACGAGGCTGTGCCAACGGCGACGTTCCTGCGGGTGACGCTTGATGGCCCGCTCCCCTTTCGAGACGCGACGTTCGACCTGGCCGTGGCCTCGCTGTCGCTGCATTACCTACCTTGGGCATCGACACTGGCGGCCTTTGCCGAGGTGCGCCGCGTGCTTCGCCAAGGCGGCTGGCTCGCGTTCCGCGTCAACGCCACAGATGACACGAACTTTGGAGCGGGGAAGGGCGTGGAATTGGAACCAGGCTACTTCTTGGTCGCCGATCCAACCTCGTCCGAGCCACGAAAGCGCTTCTTCGATGAGGCGGCCGTGAGGGCTTGTCTCGCCGAGGGCTTCGCGATTGTGGCGATCCAGCATGGCTGGATCAGCCGCTGGGGGAAGCCCAAGCGGGTCTGGGAGTGTTTGGCGCGGGCGCGCTGACCGGCTGCGGCGGTACCTCGCGCGTGTCGCGCCCGCGACCCGTTCCCGCGGCTCGCTTGCGCGGCATGCGGCGTTGGCCAAGAATCGTGACGGATGCCTCAGGCTGGCCGGATTCGCCGCTTCAGCGGCTCCCGGGCGACGAGGGCGAACCACAGGTCACGGTCGCCGATTCCGTTCGCTTCCTTCCGGGAGCACACGGCGAGAACGCGCCGCAATCCGCGCAACGTTCATTCGAACTAACACAGAACGCGTGCCGCCGTTGACAAAGCCGCGTCACCAGAGGAGATTTCGATGCCAAGCCCTTTCGACCATGTCAACCATCGCGCCCACGACCGGGGAGGTTCAGGCGGCGGCCGATCGATGCGGGACGCCATGATGGATGAAGCGGCCCGCTTCTCCAGCGAGGTTCGCGAGGCGATGTCCGAAGAACGCGGCCGGCCAACGGCCACGCGACCGCTGTGGAAACGGCTGCTCCGAAAGCGCTGATCAACCACAGGTCCATCGCTCCGCGAAATCGCAGGAAGGGACCCCAGAAGTGACTGAAGCACGCTCCGGACCTCGTTACGGCACACCCGACTTCGCCTACATCGGCCGCCTCGCGGCCACGCCGCCCGCCGACGATGGGCCAGTCTTCATGGTCAACCTCATGAAGTACCGGGCCGTCGCCGACTACCCGGGCGGCGAAGCGGGCGCGCTCAGCGGACGTGAAGCCGACGACCTCTACGCTCCGACGGCGATCCTCCATGAAATTGGCGCCCGCATCGTCTTCGCCGGCGATGTGGAGCGGCAACTCCTCGGACAGCCCACCTGGGATCGCGTCGCCGTCGTCCGTTACCCGAGCCGCCGAGCGTTCCTCGACATGCAGCGCCGAAGCGATTTCCAGGAGAAGCATGTCCACAAAGATGCGGGTATGGAGCAGAGCATCGTGATGGCCTGCCTTCCGTTTCCGTTGCCGGCATTCCCAGCGCCGACGCCCGCCGGGCCCGCAACCGGCGACGCTCCCTTCGTCATGGTCCACGTCTTGCGGTTCGCCGAAGGGGGCGAGGCCGCGATGGCGCGCTACGAGGCGGTCGCCGGCGCGCTCGGTTTCCCACTGGGCGTCCGCCCGGAGGCGGCGTTCCGCGTGGAAGGCACGGTCGTTGGCGACGGCCGCGCCTGGGACCAAGTACGCTTCAACCGCTTCCCAAGCCACGCCGCCTTCACTCAACTGACAACCCACCCGGACCACCTGGCGGCGCAAGCCGTTCGGGCCGGCGCGCTCGCCAGTACGTTCGCCGTCATGGTCGCGCCACGCCTCGACCTGCTCGCCGAAGCGGTCAAGCCATGAGGGCGGACGAGATCCCAATCGCGCACACACCCCCGGGCGGCTGGCGGGGCGAAATGCCGCAGCCGATCCTCGCGGACTGCACCGAAGCGATCGCCGAGGGCCTGCCCGACCTTCGCGGCTATTGGCAAGCGTTCGCCCTCGACATCGACGGCACGCCGAGCGACGACCTCAGCCACCTCGAACGGGTCGAGCAAGCCGGCGATCGCGTCGTCATCACGGCGGGCGGCGTGATCCACGACATGCGGGCTGATGGCGTCCTCGAACACGGCGTCAACGACGTCAGCGCAATGGGGCACACACCAATCCAGGTCGCGGCGGCGTTCGAAGACGGCGCCCTCGTCCTGCGCCCGAACAACGCATTCGTCGCCGTCACGCGGCGCCTGGAGGGCGATGTCCTCGTCTGGCGCATGCTGCCGCTGAGGCGGGTGACCCGCATGCGCCGAGTCGAGGCGGGCAGCGTGCCGCCATCGGCTTAAGTCGGGCGCGCGTGCCACTTCCGGTGGGCCGGCCAGGGCGCGGCCGTGCCCCAGTCTTCCCACTTGGTCCAGAGGGCGCGCTCCACCGTGAGCTCGAACAGCTTCTCGAACGGCAGCGGGGTACGGCCGCCAGCAACCATCGCGATCACCTCGGCCCGAGCCTCCGGGCGGGCGATGCCGTCCACATAGAACTCCTCGCCGCCTTCCGGCAAGGGATAGGCGTGCAGGGCGAAGCGTGGGTCGCGGAGGAGATCGCGGTACTTCCACGACAGGTCGACGATGAACACCCAGAGCCCGCCCCCAGCCAGCACCGGCGAGACGGGATGGACGCGGGGCCCGCCGTCGCGCCGCACGGTGCTCAAGAAGCCAGCCCCGACGCCGCTATGGGTGAGTAGGCGCTCGCCCGTGGCCGCCAACTCCGGGTCGCCCTGCGCGAGTTCGGCCCAAGTCATGGCCGTTCCTCCGCGTGCCAGATCGTGTACGCGGGCGGCCAAGCGCCGCGTGCCGTGTACTTCGCGAACATGGCCGTCTCGATCAGCAATTCGAAGCAGCGCTCATCGCCGGTGGAGGAAGCCCCGTCTTCGCGCATCTTGGCGCGCACAGCCTCGACTTCAGCCGCGTCATCGACGGCCCGGACGCGACCGGTGAGGTAGAACTCGTCGTCCCCTTCCGCTTGGGGAAAGGTGTGGAAGGCGTAGCGGCCATCGCGCAAAAGGTCGCGTTGCTTGGGCGAATCCGCGATCAGGCCGTAAAGCCCGTCGCCGTATTGGATCGGACAGAACGGGTGCATCCGCGGGCCGCCGTCCGGCCGGACTGTCGCGATGTAGCCGAGGCCAGGGCCGAACTGGTAGATCATCGCGCGACCGGCGCTGGCAAGCTCGGGCGCGGCTTCTTCGAACTGGCGCCAACGATGCATGGCTCGTTGCCCCGCTTTTGGAATGAGTGGCAAGTATCGCCTCACGCGCGACAGCTATTGACGCAGACGCCTAATACACCCAAACCAAGTCGTAGCGAAGGACCGAGATGTCGGTCTTGGTGGGCTTGAGCACGCGCCGCTCGAAGCGGGCGGGGTCGACATCGCCGAGTTCGGCCAGCTGCGCTTCCAGCGCTTCGATTTCATCGCCGAGGGCGTCCTTGCGGCGGGCCGTCGTGCCCTCCATGCGATTCTTGCTGAGCACCCCGCCGAGCCCGGTGACGGTCTTCTTCTTGCCCTGGAAGAGCCCGATGTTGCCGAGGATCGAGGTGCCGATCGAGGCCCACTTCTCGACGCGCCGCCCCGAGAGTTCATGCTCCTTGAGGCGGAGGTCGTTGCGCTTCTTGGCGAGGCGCGTTTCGAGGGTCTGGCGTTTTGCGGAGCTGCCCTGCAGGCCCGTCAACCGGGCCGCGAACGCCGCTTCGTCTTCGCCAGGCGTCGCCAGCTTCTTGGAGACGGGGTCGTAGAGGATTTCCGTGGCCAGGACATCGTCGAGCCGCTCCCGGCAGGCCCGTTCGACGGCCTTGGCGCCGCCCTCCAGCAGCCAAGCTGGGAGTTCGCCGAAGGTCAGCTCCGTGTCGGCGTTGGCGGCCAGTTCGTCGTCGTCGATCTCGACCGCCTCGCTTTCCAACAGCTCCGCGGGCGAGGCTTCGGCCGCAACGCGGAAGCCGAGCGTACGCCGAAACTCGTCGCCTGCCACAGCCCCTGCTTTGTAGCGCGCCGCGAGCTTGATCACGACGTGCGGGGTCCCAACCTCGCCGCCGTGCCGATTGAGGTACCGCACCCGCAGCCCCTCCGGCGCGGGCGGCGCCGTCGCCGCTTTGCGACGCGCGATTGGCTCTGGTTCCTCATTCGCCTTCGTTTCTTTGCGGGCGCGGGCTGGGGCGGTTCGCGTCGCTGGCGCGCCGTCTGCCTCCCAGGCGACCGCCTCGCCGAGGCCTTTCAACTCGTCGCGTGTAATCGGTCCCCGCAGATACGACATGGCCCAGCGCGAATGGACGAGCGCGGGCGCCTTGCGATGGATGTCGTGGATGAGGAAGACGCGCTTCTGCACGCCGGCGATCAGCTTCTCGAAATCGGCCCCGTCTGGGGCGTCGGCGAGCGCGGCCTCGATGCCTTCGCGGATACGCGCCTGATCCTGAGCCGTCTGCAGCCGTCCGATCGCCCAGAAGCCCATATTGCCGAGGCCCTTGTAGTCGAGGTCGACGGGGTTCTGGGTCGAAAGCAGGATGCCGACGCCGTACGCTCGCGCCTGCTTGAGCAGCGTCAACAACGGCTTCTTGGTCGGCGGGTTCGCGGTCGGCGGGAAGTAGCCGAAAATCTCGTCCATATAAAAGAGGCAGCGCAATTCGCTCGTGCCCGGCTGCTTGCGCATCCAACTTTTCAGCTTGTTAAGCAGGAACGCCGTCACGAAAATCCGCTGCTCGTCGTTGAGGTGGGCCGTCGAAACGATGCTGAGCTGCGGCCGGCCGTCCGCCGGGCGTACCCAGCTCTCGATGTCGATCCGCTCGCCCTTGCGCCAAACCTGGAACGGCGGAGAGGCGACCAGGTTGTTGAGCGCGAACATCAAGGCCGTGCGCTCCTTCTTCGAATAGAACGCCTCCAGCGGCAGCGCGCCGACTTTCTCGAATGGCGGGCTCGCGACCTGGCCGATCAGCGACTCGACGTCGAGGTCTTCGCCCGCCCGCCAGGCGTGTTCGATGAGGCTAAAGAGCAGGATGTATTCGCGGCTGCTGATCGGGTCGGCGTCGATCTTCACGAAACCGAGCAGCGCCGTCACGATCGAGTCGATCTCGTCCCGGATCTCCTCCTCGGCGTCGTCCCACGAGAGGTCCGGCGCATCAAGCGAATCGATCAGGTTGATGGGGATGCCGGAGGTCGCGCCCGGCGTAAAGATGCGGACGCTGCGCGAGGCGGCGTAGCTGGCGACATCCGCCTCGGCCAGGCCCCATTCGCTGAGGCCCTTGCGCCAGGTCGCGGAGGCGGCGGCGGCGAAATCGGCCGGCGTCTTGCCATCGCGCGCCGCCTCGTCGCGGTCAACCCAAGGTTCGAACTGCTCGGGCGCCAGCCGATCGAAGGCCAAGGCGAGGTTGCCCATGTCACCCTTGGGGTCGACGACGATCACGGGGACCTTCGCCCGTAGCGCCTCTTCGATCAGCGAAATCGCGAGCCCGGTCTTGCCGGAGCCGGTCATGCCGATGACGATGCCGTGGGTCGTCAGGTCGCTCGGGTCGAGCAGGAAGCGATCGCCCAGAGAACGGTCGGCGGGGTTGAAGGACTTTCCGAGGTAGAGGTCGGGCATCGGGCCATTGTACGGCACAGCGCAGCCAGCAACGCCACGGGTCCTTTCGCGTCACAGCGACGGGCAACGATTTCGTCCGTGGCCGATTGGGTCTCAGCTGAGCCGCAAGTCCGCGAGCAGGCGGCTGGTGTCGCCCGTGGCGAGCCGCTCGGTGTCGAGCCGCAGACCGAGGAATACGGTGCTTTCGGTGACGCCGTCGGCGCCCGGCGTGATTGGCACATATTCGCCGGCTTCCAGCGCCCACCAATCGACGCGCTTGTCGATCGTCCGCCAGACGAGATATTCACGGACGCCGGCCCGGCGGTAACGCTCCTTCCTGACGCCCAGGTCGTACTGGCGCGAACTGGCCGCGATCTCGGCGATGAACTCCGGCGCGCCGTGCAGGTAGCCGTCATCCCGGTAGGCTGCCTGGCCGCCCTCACGCCAAAGGGCGCAATCGGGCTGGACCTCGTTGTCGCCGGGCAGGATGGTCGAGATGTTGTCTTCGACGTGGACACCGAGGGAGGATTGAGCGTAGGCCCAGAGCCAGCCAGCGACGTTGGCGTGCTGCGGCGAATGGTGCTTGCTGACGGGTGAGGGCACGTAGACGACTCCGTCGATCAGTTCGGCCTTGTGGATCTCCGGGTGCGCCTCGTACAGGGCGTGAAACTCCTCGCGGCTGAGGCGCATGCCGGCCTCGAGGGGGAGCAGCGCCGAAAGCGATGATGGTTGGGCGGGCATACGGCCAGTATACCGTCTCGGGCCGGACGCTGCGGCCCGTCTCTTAGGCCGAAACGCCCGCCGCCGCCAGCGCGTGAGCGACGTGACCCTGTTCGTGCCCGACGAGCACCTCGCGGAGGAGCGCGCCTAGCGGCATCTTGTTCCCGAGGAACTCGACGGTCCGCTCGAGGTCGGCGTCCGTCAGCTTCTGCGCCGCCATCCAGATGATGCCGTGGGCGGTGTTCAGCTCTATCGGCAACATCCTCGCCTTCAGCGTTTTGAAGCTGGCGATGCCGTCTTCATTGTGGTCTTCCAGGGTCAGCGTCCCGGTCTTGAC
>CAMAUF010000102.1 GCA_945861295.1 bacterium
CGATAAGGGCCGAGCGCTTGAGGATGTCGTCGGTCGAGCGGGGGATCTTGAAGTAGCGGCTGTAGGTGTCGCCGTCCTCGGTCACCACGGAGAGCTCGCGCGTGGCCGGGTCTTCGGCCATCTCGTAGTCGAGGCAGGCGTGATGCACAGCCTTCTTGATGACGGGGTGGGTCGTCACGTCGGCGACGCGCTGGCCGCGGTAATAGACGACGCGGTCGTCCTTCAACGAATCGATGTACTGCTGGGGGGTGCGGAGGCCCATGCGAAAGTTGCCCCAAGGCGAAGTCCCGGCACGCGCCAACCGCGCCCCGAGCAAGTGAACTGAGTATCCGCGCGCCGGGCCGAAGGGAGAAGCTGGGATCGACGCCTGTCGCTGCCGGATGGAAAAAGTCCTCGAACCAACCGACAGTACCGCGCCGGCCGCGGAGCGGTCCCATCTCCGACGGTCAGGCCGACTTCCACATGGTTCACGCAGCAGATAGCGTGCGTGCTATACTCACCGGGTGGCAGCGTGGCTCGTGAGGACGTTCACCTCCGAGACGGGAGCGAAACCCGTCGAAGATTGGGTTCGATCCTTAGACGCTGAGGCTCGATCAGAGGTGCTTCACACGATTTCGCTCTTGCGACGGCAGGGAATCGCGCTCGGGATGCCTTTCGCGAAGCACCTGGGCGGCAACCTCTGGGAACTGCGCGCTCGCGGGCCAGACGGGATCTACCGCGTAATCTACTTCCATTGGAAAGGGCGCACCTTCGGACTCGTACACGGGTTCACCAAGAAGGCGCAGGCCACTCCTCGCCGCGAACTGGAAATCGCGAGGACGCGCCAACAAACATGACTGAGCAGGCCGCGCGCTCAGCTCAGGAAGGATCACGAGGATGGATGACTTCGACCGGCTCAAGGCCGAACTCCTTCAAGACCCAGCGACGCGACGCGCATATGAGGCGCGCGAGCCGGCCTTCGAGCTCGCCAGCCGACTCATCGAGCTGCGCCGGGCTCTCGGGCTCACGCAACGCCAACTCGCCTCGATGGCCAAGATGACCCAACCGGAGATAGCCCGGTTGGAATCGGCCCAGAACTCGCCGACTTGGGACACGGTCGCGCGGGTCCTCGGCTCGGTCGGCGCCGAAATCGAGATCCGTGTCCGCAACCCGGCCGGGAAGTTCGTCAAGCTCAGGCTTTCTCCTGGCGCCACAGCTCAGCCTTCACGGCGCACCAAGCCCGCCGCCCAACCCGCTCCCGCCCCCACATCCGCTTATTTCAGCGCGAAAGGCACGCAGGCATGAAGAACGAGTCTTCTGGCAATCCTACTGGGACTGATTGGGAACGGCTTCGGGCGATGCGGGACGAGGACATCGATCTCTCGGACTGCCCCGAAATCACGCCCGAAATGTTCGCCCGAGCGGTAGTCCGCGACGGCCTCAAGCCGAGGCCGCCGAAGGTCCAGCTCACGCTCAGAATCGACCCCGACGTGGTCGAGTGGTTCCGCGCGCGCGGATCGGGCTACCAGTCGGAGATGGGGGCGCTCTTGCGCGCATACAAAGACGCCCATGTCCGGGCTGCGGCGCAGAGGGTCGACTAAACGCGCGCCGGGCCGGGCCTCCGAGACCAACTTCTATCGCGCTATCGAGCCCGCCAGCGACCCGCTAAACCGTCATCGTGCTACCCTCGCACACACACCCTCACCTATCAGGAGCACCCGCTTTGACCCGAAAAAAGGTCACGATCATCGGCGCCGGCGCGACCGGCGGCGCCATGGCCCAACGCCTCATCGAGCGCAACATCTGCGACGTCGTCCTCCAGGACGACCCCCAGTTCGCCGGCACCATGCACCACGGCAAGGCGCTCGACGAGATGGAGGCCGCCGCCTGGCAGGGCTTCAGCGTCAAAATCAGCGCCACCGACGGCTGGGAAGAGACCGCCAACTCCGATGTCATCGTCTGCACAGCCGGCGCGCCGCGGAAGCCCGGCATGTCGCGTGAAGAGCTGCTCAACGGCAACGCCACCATCGTCCGCGCCAAGATCAGCGAAGCCGCGAAGCATTCGCCCAACGCCGTCATCATCATCTTCGCCAACCCAATGGACGCGATGTGCCACGTCGCCCTCAAGGCTTCCGGCTTCCCCGCCAGCCGCGTCATCGGCCAGGGCGGCATGCTCGACTCGGCCCGCTACCGTTACTTCGTCTCGCAGGCGGTCGGCGTCTCGCCTCTCGACGTGCATGGCTACGTCATCGGCGGCCACACGGACACCACGATGGTGCCGGTCGTCTCGCAGACGCGTGTCGGCGGCGTCCCCCTCACGGACCTGCTGCCGCAGGACCAGATCGACTACGTCGTCGGCAAGGCGATGCGCGGCGGGGCCGAGATCACGGAACTCTACAAGACCGGCAGCGCCTACTACGCGCCCTCGGCGGCAACGGTCGCGATGGTCGAGACGATCATCCTCGACCAGCGGCGCCTGCAGCCCTGCAGCGTGCTCCACACGGGCGAGTACGGCATCGAAGGCGTCTATTCGGGCACGGTCGCCCAGCTTGGCGATAGCGGCGTCATCCGCACCTTCGAACTGCCGTTGACGGCGGAGGAGAAGGAAAAGGTTGTCGGCGCTGCTAACGCGACGAAGGAACTGGTCAAGCTCATCACCGACTGAGGCGTGCACCGGCGACCGGCCGCGCGTTCGGACGGCGGACTTTATCCGCCCCGGACGCCCGGCCACGGCGTCGACTGACTGGCGCCGAATCCTTTCGCCATGTGGTCGAGGTCCGGCCCACGCCGCACCGAATGACCGCCGTCGGCGTTGATGACCTGGCCGGTAACCCAACTCGACTCAGGACCGGCCAAGTACCGCACGAGATGCGCGATGTCGTCGACGTGCCCCAGCCTCCGCAGCGGCATCTGGGCCAAGTAGTCGGCGACAGCCGCCTCGTTCGATGTCAGCCCAACGGCGAGGTCTGTGGGCACGAGCCCCGGCCGGACGACGTTGACGCGGACGCCGGCTCCCCCGAGTTCATCGGCCGCGTTTCGCATGAGCATCTCGAGGCCTGCCTTGGATACGCAGTACGCCGTCATCCAGCGGTGAGTCAGATGCCCGGCGATGGACGAGATCCCGATGATTGATCCGCCGCCGCCCAGGACCATCGCGCGTCCGGCATGTTTGAGCGTGAGCATGGCGCCGGTCAGGTTGGTGGCGAGGACGTTGTCCCACGCCGAGCGTGCAAGGTCGAGGGTGGGCCCGAAGGTGCCCGTCCCGGCGGCTGCGACACAGATCTGGAGATGCCCATCGGCGTCACGGGCGGTTGCCACTGCCGCTGCGACGTCGTCCTCGACCGAAACATCACCTGCCGCGATGCGCACGTCGGGGCCGGGGACGAGAGTCAGGCCGCTGCGGGCCTCTTCCAGCTTCTCGTTGGAGCGCCCCATCAGCGTCACGGTCGCGCCGTCTTCGCGTAAGCGCCGCGCCGAAGCGAGGCCAATGCCCGACCCTCCGCCGGTTATCAGCGCATGCATCCCGTCGAGTTGTCCCACGACTATCCCTCCTCGGTTTCGATCCAGGCCTTTATCTACGATACACGCCGGTCGCTCGACGGCCCGAGGCCGGCGACCCTTCGATAGTCGCCCCCATGCCCTCGTGCAGGCTGATCACTTGTTCAGGATATCAATCACAACGCGCGGCGGGCTGTCGAGCGTGAACATTTTGAAGGGGCGCATCGCGTCGACGCCGAGGCCATACTGCACCAGTGCCTCGAAGTCGCATGACTGCTTCACCAGCTTGAGCACGACAGTGGCCCCGAGCGCCGTAGTGACCGTGACCTGCCCCTGCTCGTTGTGGGCGTCGGTGTTGAAGAAGGTCACCAGCATCGGGCGGAAGCCGGCGAGGTCCAAGGTGTCGCCTGGGCCGCAGCGGCTGATTGCGGGTCGATACTCAGCGCTGGCCTCCGGACGGCCGCCGGAAAACTCGAAGACGATCCGGTCTGTCCCGCCGTCTTCCACGCGTGAAGCGGTCCGGACGGCGACCAGAATGGACTTGGTGCCTCCCGGCTGATCTTTGGGCGTCGCCTTTGGGTTCAGGTCGTACCCAGGGATCGGCGTCCGCGTCGCTGCTGGCCTGGGCGTCGCTGGCGGCTGCGTCCGCGTGGCGGTCGCCGATGGCGGCTGGCTCGCCGCCGTCACAGCTGGCATAGTCGCGCTCGCAGGCTGCGTCGGCGGCGTTGCTTCCTTGTCGTCGTCATCGCCCGCACAGCCGAACGATAGGGCCGCGGTGACCGCCACGAGCGTGGCCAACAGCGTGCCTCTCATCTCATTCCTCCAGGGCCGCGCGCAGCGCCGTAGCTGCCGCGCGCACGCGATTGGGCGCCGTCCCGCCCGG
This sequence comes from bacterium, assembly GCA_945861295.1. Classification (GTDB taxonomy): domain Bacteria; phylum Chloroflexota; class Dehalococcoidia; order Tepidiformales; family Tepidiformaceae; genus CAMAUF01. Next base: position 4,361 of record CAMAUF010000102.1, read on the forward strand.
CAGGTCGCGCGCGGCGAGCGCCGATTCTACGTCTAATCCCAGGATGTCCGGCCCGAAGAACGGGTGCGCCCGCTGGTAGTCCTCGAGCGAAAGCTCGTGCAACCCGCAACCACGCGCCTCACACTCGCGCACGATCCCGCCAACCACCATATGGGCATCGCGGAACGGTACGCCTTTCTTGACCAAGTAGTCCGCCACGTCCGTCGCTAGCGAGAAGCTTTCGCCCGCCGCGGCGCGCATCCGAGGCAGGCGGAACTCCAGGGCCGGCAGCATCGCCGCGAAGATCTCGACCGATGGCAGACAGGCGTCGCGCCCGGCGATGACGGCGGCCTTGTCCTCCTGCAGGTCGCGGTTGTAGGCGAGCGGCAGCCCCTTTTGCATGACGAGCACGTTGATGAGCTCGCCGAAGACCCGCCCTGTCCGGCCGCGCGCCAGCTCGGCGACATCGGCGTTCTTCTTCTGCGGCATCATGCTCGAACCCGTCGCGAAGCCGTCCGGCAGGCCGACAAAGCCGAACTCCGCGGAGGCCCAGAGCACGACCTCCTCCGCGATGCGCGAAAGGTGCATCTGCGTGGTCGAACAGCAGAACAAGAATTCGGCGATGAAGTCGCGGTCGGCGGTGGCGTCCATGCTGTTCCGTGAGACGCCCTCGAAGCCGAGCTCGACGGCTACCGACTCGCGGTCGAGCGGGTAAGGCGAGCCCGCGAGGGCGCCCGAGCCCAGCGGCATCACGTTTGTGCGCCGGCGGCAATCGCGGAAGCGGTCGCGGTCGCGCAGGAACATCTCGCCATAGGCGAGCAAATGGTGGCCCAGCGTAACCGGCTGGGCGCGCTGGACGTGCGTGTAGCCCGGCATCGCGTCGCCCGCGTGCCGGCCGCCCAGGTCGCAGAAAACAAGCACCAAGCGCGTGAGGGCGTCGATGGCGTCGTCGCAGGCCTCGCGCACGAGCATCCGGTTGAGAAGCGCGACCTGGTCGTTGCGCGAACGGGCCGTGTGCAAGCGGCCCGCCGCATCGCCAATCTTGGCGCGAAGCAGCGTCTCGACGTGGGTGTGGACATCTTCCAGCTCAGGCCGCCATTCGACGTGGCCGGCAAGCCAATCCGAGAGGACCTCGCCCAAGCCGGTGACGATGGCGTCGGCGTCTTCGGCCGGGATGATGCCTTGCCGTCCCAGCATCCGGGCGTGGGCGACCGACCCCGCGATATCATGCGCGAACAGCGTCCGGTCCGCGCCGGCCGTGTACTCCCGTGTGAGCGCGTCCATATCACCGCTGAAGCGGCCGCCCCACTGGCGCTGTTCAGTCATCACGAGGCCGCCCGGCGTAGGCCCGGCAGGGCGAGCAATTCACGAAGTTCATCGAACGCGAAATCCGGTTCAACTCCTTCGGCATCGGGCGGGCACCGGCGCCAAGCCGCCATCATGCCGACGGCCTGCGCCCCGGCGACATCGTCCGCCAGTGAATCGCCGACCATGAGCGACTCGGCGGGCGCCAGGGCGGCCGCCTTGAGCGCGGCTTGGAAGATCGCCGGGTGCGGCTTCATGTAGCCCGCTTCAGCGGAGACGACCTCGACGTCCCACGCGAGCGTGAGGCCGAGCGCGCGCAAGTCGGCTCGGAAGCGCGGCCCGCCAAACGCGCGGTTGGTGATCATCCCAAGTAGGTAGCCGCGCAGCTGCAGTTCCTCGAGCACGGGCAGGGCGTCCGCGTAAAGCGCCTTCCCGCTCGCCGGGCCCGAAACGTAGATCGCGTCAAGCAAGTCGTGAGCTTGGCTGCTCGAGATCGTGATGCCGAGCCCGCGCAGCGCTTCACGGGCGACCGCGGCGGCATCTGGCTCGACAAGGTCGGTACGCCGGGCTTCGGCGCGGGCTGCCGTCAGGGCGGCCCAGGCAGCCCGCGCAACGAGAGCCGGGTCCTCGGCCGCGATCCCGTTCCTTTCGGCCCAGGCTGCGGCGCCGGCTTGGCCAAGTTGGCCACGGGCGCTGCTCAGCTCGGGCAGCGCTTCGTGCCAAAGCGTATCGCCGATATCGAAAAAGACCGCGCGAAGTCGCATGCTGTCCGGCGCCTCCCAGCGGCCGCGATCGTCTCATTCACCGGCGCGGGGCACAACCGGGCGGCCGTGCCTCTGTCCGATAGTGCCCGGGTGCTTGGCGGCGGCGCCAATCCCGCCCATACACTGGTCGATACTGGTCGCATGAAAAACGAACGTACGGCTATCGTCGTCCCATCCGAAGAGGGGAGGCTTCGGCGCGTTCACTGGGCGTACTGCCCAGAGGTCCCCGCCGCGAACGGTCAAGGGGAAACGATCGAAGAAGCCAAGGCGGATCTTGCTGAGGCCATCGGGTTCGTACTCGAGTTCCTTCGCGACCAAGCTCGATGGAGCACGCTCGGCGCGAGCTCATCGTCGTCGGATGAAACGCGGCGACCTGGTACGACACCGCCGAGCCCACGGCTGCGTCATCCATCGTGAAGGCGCTCCGACACAGTGTGGCGCAACCTCGTAACCGGACGTACAGACGCCGTGCCGCGGCACAACGAACTCAAGGACTTCCTCGCCCGCGACATATGTCGCCAACTCGGCGTGCCCGACGCCAAACGCGAGAGGTCCTGAGCGACGCGCGAGGGGTGCGCCGCTCCAGGCAACCCGAGATCGCCGTGCGGGTTAGAATCACCACGTGCCAGAATCAACGCCCCTCTCACGCCTCCTCGCCCTCTTCGATCTCGAACGGCTCGACCGTGACCTCTTCCTCGGCTCGCCTGGGCCCGGCAAGGATCGCCTCTTCGGCGGCCTGATCGCGGCGCAGGCTGTCGTCGCGGCCGGCCGCACGGTCGAACGCGGCTACCTCCACTCGTTGCACGCCTACTTCCTCCGCCCTGGCAGCCACAAGGCCCCGATCCGCTACAGCGTCTACCGCATCCGCGACGGCCGTTCGTTCGCCTCTCGCGATGTC
>CAMAUF010000103.1 GCA_945861295.1 bacterium
GACCGAGCGGATGACGTCGGGGCCGGTGATGTACATCTGGCCGGTGCCCTCGGTGGCGAAGATGAAGTCGGTCAGCGCCGGGCTGTAGGCGCCGCCGCCCGCTGAAGGGCCCATGGTGACCGTAATCTGGGGGACAACGCCGCTGGCGAGGACGTTGCGCGTGAAGATGTTGCCGAAACCCGCGAGGCTCTCGGAGCCATCCTGAATGCGGGCGCCGCCCGAGTCTTGGATGCCGATGACGGGTGCGCCGGTCATCATCGCCAGGTCCATGACCTTGCAAATCTTCCCGCTGACGGCCTCGCTGAGCGAGCCGCCGATGTTGGTAAAGTCGTACGAGAACACGTAGACGGGGCGGCCGTCGACCTTGCCCCAGCCGCTGACGACGGCCTCGCCCGGCTGCTCGACGCCGCGCGGGCGGACGAGCATGTCCAGCTCCTCGAAGCTGCCGGCGTCGAGCAGGAGGTCGAGCCGTTCGCGGGCCGTGAGCTTGCCACGGGCGTGCTGCGCGTCGATCCGCTTTTGCCCTCCCCCTTCGAGGACTTTGGCTTTGAGAGCCTCGAGCTGGGAGAGCTTTTGCTGGGCGGTCATCGGTTCAGGCATGCGTTACGGTTCCATCGTCTGAGATTCGGCCGGCGTGGCGGGCGTCCCGGTGAGCCGGTCCGCGCGCCAAAAGCCCAGCGCGAAATGCGCGCCGGGCCGCCGTCACAAGCGCCCGTGATGGTATCACAGGGCGCCGGTAGGGGCGGAGCGGCTCGGAGGTCGCGCGCTGCGGCTCAGTTGGAACGGGTAAGATTCGCCGTCATGGCGAGCGAACGGGTCCAGCGCCGAATCGACGCCTTGCTCGACGAAACCGAAGGCAGCCTTCGCCGCACCAAGGCAAGCTACAGGAGTTCGGGCGGCGGCCCAGGACAGCTGGTCGCCCCGTGGGGACAGCCGCTAATTTGGTAGCGGGCCTTTGCAGCTCCGGAAGCCTGGCACCCTTCCAAGACTTCAACCGTCACGGTGATTGCTCCCGGCTGGCTGACCTGAATCGTTCCCTGAGCGGGGCGCCCGCCCGGCGTCACAAACTCCACCTCGGTGACCGTCCCGTCCGGCTTCGCCGCCGTCAACCGCGCCCGCACGCCCGCGATCGGCTCGTTCGTCCCGTCGCTCACCACCGCGATCCGGATGACGGCGTAGCTACGGGTGTCTTCATGCACCATCTCCCAGTCGGGCAGGTACTGCACTCGGCAGTGCTCCGGATGAGGCCTCTCGCGCCATTGCGGCCGGTAGTCGCCCGTGTCTCCACCGGCTTCCTTCTTCGCAAACTCAAAGGCATCCTTCAACGACTTGGACGGGTTCGAGCCGAATCCGCTCTGGAGGAAGTCCTCGGTGAAGTTGTCGGTGACGCCGCTGCCAGTCGGCGTCTTGTGCTCGTCGTCCGAGGCCGTAATGATCGTCCCGCCGGGCCGGTCAAGCGGCGTGATCGCCCCGCCGGCCTCGCATCCATCGATCATGACGACCAGATTCACGCTGATCGGCACGCATTTCTTCAGGATCTCGGCCAATTCGCTCCAGAGGATCCAATAGTACTGGCCGGAGCCGTCAGGATTGAAGATGCCGAAGGCGTTACGGCTCGCATGCGCGTCGATGTAGAGGAAGAACTCGTCACCCGGGTGCAGGTTGAAGCTACAGATGAGCGCCTCAAGCTGGAAGTTGGCGAGCCTCGTAGCGTGCAGGAAGGGGTGAGAGTTGCCCCAGTACTGGCTTACGCGATGGACGTCGAACCCTCGGGCTCCCATCGCGCTCGCCATGCCGTCGGCGTCAGCGGACATCTCGTCCGCGGAAGTGCCGAAGAGCGTGCTGTTCTCGTCCCCGCCGTCGTAGAGGAGCGCCACCTTCTTCGGCGGCTCGAGGGCGAGCGCGCTCCGCCCTGCGGCGGCGGGAAGGGCGGATTTGGTGGTGGCGCGTGCCGCGGGCGGGGCGAGCGCCGCGAGGCGCAAATCGTGCCCCGCGACCCTGAGCAGAGGCGCAGTGAGCGCCGACAGCACCAACCGGCCGCCGCCATCCTCGACCTCGACGAGCGGGCGCCACGGATACGTGCGGATCTCGGCGTGCCCGGTCATGTCGACAAGGGCGTACCGAGTCTCGTGCACGAACTTTAGGTCCGGCCCGTCATCGATCCAGAAGAACCATGCGGGCACCGTAACGGCGAACGCAAGCGGAGGCGCGCCAGGGAACGCCTCCGAGACGACGCGGGCGCCCGGCATGAGCGGGCACGCGAGCGCTACCAGCGCCCGTCCCTCCGCCAAGGGCGTCTGCCCAAGGAGCGCGAACGCTGCTTCCTCTGCGTTCATGCCGGCAACAGGCGCCGTGGCGGCGCCTGCCATGCGCACCCAGTAGCCAGCTCCCGTATCCATGCGACCGAGGTCCGAAGGCCCGCCTGGCCGCCATGACCGCCAAGCGCCGTTCGCGTAGCCGAAGACCGCCTCAACGCCGTCGAGGCAGGCCCATGCCTCCTCCAGGCTCCGGTCCGACCCCGGCCAACCGACGAGGTTCCAGCCCGCGCTCAGGGTAAGCCGGCTGAATGCCGGACGCCCGCCCGTGACATGGAGTAGAGCTGGCTGGCGCATGAGCACCCAAAGGCCCATCGTCTCGTTGACCGCCATCAGCCGGTTAACGAAGGCGGGCACCCCCGGAGAGTAAGCGTTCCAGGATCCAGCAACCGCATCCCAGGCGTACACGACTTCGAGCTGACCGGCGATGGGCGCGAACAGGCGGGCCGGATCCTCCTCACCGGGAACGACCGGCAAGGAGACCAGGTTCCAGCCCTTAGCCAGGGCCACTGTCGCGTCGGGCTGCGCCTGCGCTCGGGAACGGTCCAGGGGCGGGCTGAGCCCAGATACCGCCAGCCAGGCGGCGAGCATGGCTAGCAAGGTCAGGAGGCGACCAGCAAGGGGACCAATCAGTCGCTTCATCACGTCAAAGGCACGGCCCCGCGATTGTACGCCCGCGTGTCAATCCCGTCGCCCGTTGGCGCTATGTGCCCCTGCTCCAGGCGAACGACAGCCGCGTGATCAAAGCGAGAGCAATCGCTACATCGTCCCATCGCCCATCGCCCATCGCCCATCGCCCATCGCCCAGCGCGCCAGTGGCCGTGCCGAGTTGACAGTATCGATGGAGGCCCCGAAACAACTGTCCGCAGCTTACCGGTGACACGCTCACGCGCCGCCACTCCCCCGGGAACGGGTAAGATTCGCCGTCATGGCGAGCGAACGGGTCCAGCGGCGAATCGATGCCTTGCTCGACGAAGCTGAAGGCGCTTTCGCCGCGCGCGACTGGGCGAGACTCGCGGCCGTGGCCGACGATGCGCTCAAACTCGACCCGAGCAACGCCGACGCGGCAACCTTCGCCCCAGGCGGCCTCGAAAGGCGTTGCGGCGGCCGCACTGGATCGGCGCCGCCTGCCGCCCAACTATCCGCGCAGGCCGCCGGCGGCCGCGGCCGCGGGATCCTTCGTCCCTGGAAGGTATCGGCTGCTCCGGCCGATCTCGCTTGCCCCGGATAGCCCGACCCCGGTCACGTTACTGTTCTCCGACATAGAAGGCTCGACGCCCCTCAACGAGGAACTCGGCGACGCTCGCTGGCTTACGATCCTGCGTGAGCACGACGCGATCGTTCGCTCCGCCGTCCACGAGAACCGTGGCCGCGTCGTCAAGGGCATGGGCGACGGGTACATGGTCGCCTTCGCCGACCCGGTCGAAGGTGTCCGCTGCGCCCTGAACATCCAAGCTCGGCCCGGCACGGGCAACTCTGGCGCGGCTGCCCCCGTCCGGGTCCGGATTGGTCTGCATACGGGAAACGCGGTTCGCCAGGGGGAGGATTTCTTCGGCCGCGAAGTCAACTTCGCGGCGCGGGTCGCAGGGGCCGCCGCCGGCGGCGAGACCCTCGTCAGCCAGGCGGCCCGCGACCGGCTCGGCACGCAATGCGTTACGGTTCCATCGTCTGAGATTCGGCCGGCGTGGCGGGCTTCCCGGTGAGCCGGTCCGCGCGCCAAAAGCCCAGCGCGAAATGCGCGCCGGGCCGCCGTCACAAGCGCCCGTGATGGTATCACAGGGCCGCGATTGGGGGGCGGGGCTTCGCCCTGGACTCGAACTGAGACGCTGGCGTCGGCTGGTCTTGGCGCCAATGGTCGCCGGCCGGTTCAGCTTCGCGCGGCAAGCCGGGCGGCCACGAAGACCAGCGTTTCGCGGGCGATGTGGAGCGCCACTTCCGAATCCCGCGCGTCATATGCCTCCGCGGGGATGCCGCCCGGGAGCCCCGAGGGATAGCGCGCGCCGAGATAGTGCTTGTCGAGCAGCATCGCCTCCGACTTGAGGACGTCGAAGGTTGCGTCGAAGGCCATCGCGTCCTCGCACAGGTCAGCGAGCGCATGGCCCCAGACGCGCTCGGCGCCGACGCCGAAGAGGAAGGCGGCCACCGCTTTCTCGGCGGCTTGGTGCGCCAGGAAGCAGGCGAGCGCGTGACGGCCACCCGCGGCGGCGTACTCGCCGTCGCCCAGGTCATGCCGCGCCTGCCGCAGCCAACGATCAGCTTCTCGCTCGGCCGTTCGCTCAGGCATCGTCCACTCCTTGTCCTTCGCGGACGATGCGGAGCAGCAGCGGGTCTTCCTCCGCATCCCGTTCGAACTCGTCCGGCGTGTACACAAAGAAGCGGGTTCCGACTCGGGGCCGCAAGTGCGCCGTGAAGAAATCGGCGCGGCGGTGAAACGGTTCCGTGGTTTCGTGCACCAGGACGAGTTCGAGGTCGCTTTCGATGTCGACACGGCTGTCCGCGAGATCGCCAGCCAAGTAGGCGCGTTCGACGCCGAGTCGCGGCAACTCGGCGGCCATGCGTCGCAACTCCGCCTCCAGTTCCTGGCGGCGGCGCGTACCGAAGCCGAACATCATCCCCAAGCCGTCATCTCCTGGGCGGGGGCCCGCAGGGTCAAGTCGTCATCAGGGTGGGCGCGCTCATTTCCGGCAGGATCTGGCTCTCGCTGAGGACGTACGCTTCCTTGCGATACACCTGGATACGGTGCGAGGCCTGGTCGCAGACAAAGAGGTCGCCCCTCGGGCCAAGACGCACCGAGGTTGGCGCGCGAAACAGCTTTTGCGGCTCCAGGTTCGCCATCTCGCGCAAGCGCAACGTCTTGAGGTTGGCGAGCACGTAGACGCGGCCCATCCGAGAGATGGTGGCGTCGCCAAGGAACTTCTCGACGTAGCGGCCGCGATGGTCGAAGAGTTGGACACGGTTGTTGCCGCGGTCGGCCACGATGATGTCGCCGTGCTCGTCCACGGCGACGCCGGAAGGCCGGTTGAACTCGCCGTCCTCCGTCCCGGTGCGGCCGATCGCCATCAGGAACCGCCCGTCGGAGTCGAACTTCTGGATGCGGTCGTTGCGCCAATCGGCGACGTACACGTCGCCGTCGCTGTCGAGGGTGATGCCCCAGGGCGCGTTGAACTCGCCGGGAGCGGCGCCCAGCCCGCCAAATTGCGCGATGAAGGCGCCATCCTTGCTGAACTTCTGGACGCGGTGGTTTTGCGTGTCCGACACGTAGAGGTTGTCATGCGCATCGAAGGCGAGTCCGGAGGGCCGGTTGAACTGGCCGGGCCCGGAGCCCGACGAGCCAATGGTGCGCAGCAGCTTGCCGCCGCGCGTGAAGACCGAGACCGTGTGCGCGCCTTCGTCCGAGACATACAGGTTCTCGTCGCGGTCGCGGACGATGCAGGAAGGCCAGGTGAACGGCCCATCGACGGTGCCGAGGTCCTCGTCGCGGTCGTTGAGCTTGCGGACGTTCGGGCCATACTCCTGGCGCGAGACGACGTACATGCGCCCTTCCTCACCGAAGGCGATGTCGGACGCGAACGTCGTGACGCGGCGCATGCCGAAGGTCGTGAGGTACGGGTACCCAGCCCGGAGCAGCGCAAATGCTTTTGTCATCGTTCCTGACCTCTCATCGTTGCGGGCGTACTAGACCGGAGAAAGCTGGCGGTACGGGCGGACCTGTTCGTAGTGGCCCCCGACAATCGGCCCTGGATCGACGCCCATCCACTGCTCGATGACCGTGCCGTAGATGCCGCGAAAGTCGATGGTTGGGCGCAGGTCTTCGTCATTGAGCCAGTCTTTGCGGAGCACAGACGGGTATTCGGCGTAGAGGCCGCCGTTGACCTGCGTCCCGATGATGTAGGCGCCGCCGCCGGAACCATGGTCCGTGCCCGAGCCGTTGTCCACCATCCGCCGCCCGAAGTCCGTGAAAACGAGGATGGTCACCTCATCGGCGGCGTCGTGGTTGCGCAAGTCCTGGAGGAAGTCGGAAATCGCGCCGGAGAGTTCGCCCAACAGCCGTCCGTGGTTCAGGGGCTCATGGGAGTGGTAGTCGTAACCGGCGTGCTGCGTGTAGAAGATCCGCGTGCCGAGGCCGGCGGTGTGGACGCGGGCGACATCGCGCAACGACTTCGCGATCGGGTTCGTGCCCCATTCGACCGAGGTCGCGTACTTCGGTGGCGCTTCTTTGAGGCGGTCCGCGCCTTTGAGCACGTCGCGGCCCGTTTGCGCGAGGTAATCCATGACCAACCCCGCGCCGATCGCTGGCGTGTACATTCGCTTGAAGAGGTCGAGATCCGAATCGCGCTCCTCCTTGATCTGGACGGAGGTCATAAGCCCGTAGTTGTCGAGGTCGCCGACCGAGGTCGCCGTGACGCCCGCTCCCGCGAGAGCGCGCGGCAGGCCGCGGCCGAAGCTGATGCAGGTCAGCGGGTCCCGGCTTTGCGGGTCGAGTTCGCGGATCAGGCGGGCGACCCAGCCTTCGGTCGAAATCTTGAGCGGTTCGCAAGTGTGCCAGATGTCCATGCCGCGGAAGTGCGAACGGCTCGAATTCTCGTAGCCAATGCCCTGCACGACGGCGACGTTGCCGGCTTCGAACAGCTCTTTGAGCCGGGCGGCGTCGGGGTGGAAGGCGAGCGTGTCGTTGATCGGCAGCATCACCTCGCGGGCGATGCCCACCGTTGGCCGCGAATCGTAGTAGATCCCTTCGGTGTACGGGATCAGCGTGTTCATGAAGTCGAGCCCGCCCGTCAGTTGGATGACCACGAGCACGGGATCCTTGCCGTTTACCTTGGGCATCGTCCTTCTCCTCTCTCTATGCGAACTGGTACTCGGGGGCCGCGACGATCAGCGAGAGCATGCGCGCGACCCGCTGCCCGCTCTCTTTCGTCGCCGCGTCGTCGTCGAAGCGCAGAGCGCCGCCG
>CAMAUF010000104.1 GCA_945861295.1 bacterium
CGGCTGAATGACGATTTGATGGGCGATGGTGTCCGCTTTGGCAGGGTCGAGGGCCACGGCCGCGCCAGCGTCGTCGTCGCCGCAGCTCGTGGCCGCCAGCGTGAACAGGGCCACGGCTCCCAAGCCAACCGCGGCAGTTGTCAAGAATCGTCGCATCACGCCATCCTTTGTGCCGCTCGTCCCACGTGTCGTCGCCAAGAAGTCCCGCCGGCCAGAGTACGACTATGGACGCGGCCATCGTCACCGTAAATGGCGGCCAAGAGCGCACCCGGCGGGCTGCGGCCTTCGACCGATTCCCATCTGCGTCAGCGCTGTCGTATGATGGCGGTATCTCCCTGGGAGGCATGGACCATGCAAAGCAAAACGCCTGCGGTTGTCTGTGTCCCGTCGTGCCTCCGGAGCCTCAGCTAAGCAGCCACGCGAAACGTGATGCCTTGGGCCGCCGGAGGGCGGCCTTCCGCGTTTGCGGCCGGACTTCGGCCGCGAGCGCTCCGCTTCATGGAGAGATCACGTTGGCAGCTACTCAGGAGGCGCTCGACGAAGCGCTGCAACCATTCATCAATGAAGGCATGATTTCCGGCGTCGTGACGATGCTGAAAACTGGCAAAGAAGCGACCGCGTACCTCTGCCGCGCCCGCCCGGCGTTGGGCGCGAAGTACGCGGTGGCCAAGGTGTACCACGAATCCACTCGCCGCAACTTCCGCCACGCCGAGGCCTATAACGAAGGCAGGCTCATCCTCAACGGCCAAGTCCGCAGGGCCGTGGCGGCGCACACCGAATTCGGACGCCAGGCCGCTGAAGGGATCTGGGTGGACCGCGAGTTTGAGCACCTGTCCGCTTTGGCGGATTCTGGCGCCGATGTGCCCGAGCCGTACGCGTGCGAAGGCTCGGTCTTGCTGATGGAGTACTTCGGCACGGGGGAAACGCCAGCGCCACAGCTTCAGACGGTGCTGGTGGAACCTGACCGGGCAGGCGCCTTGCTCGACCGGGTCCTCTGGAACGTCGAGCGGTTTCTGAGCGTCCACCTGGTGCACGCCGACCTTTCGCCCTTCAACATCCTCGTGCACGAGGGCCGTCCGGTCGTGATCGACTTGCCTCAGGCCGTCGACGCGCGCTTCAACCGTCAGGCACGTGACCTCCTGGAGCGCGACTTGCGGAACGTCTGCCGCTACTTCGCGCGTTTCGGGATCGAGCGGGACGCCTCCCGCGAGGCGTCCCGCTTGTGGGAGCGGTATCGGTTCGGCGCACTCGGGTAGCGGGCTCCAGGCAAGGCGCCGCCGACGCCCTGTATGCTGCGCCGCACATGGCAGCTCCGCTGATCCTCCGGGTGATACTTCGCGATGCGCCCGTGGGCGTGGCATTCGCTTTGCGGCTCGCGCGGGATGGCCTCCAGCCACCCACCGCGCGGGCTGTGGACCGGATCGTCTTCGAGGCGCGGGTTGAAACCGCTGTCACCACAGGCGGCGTCTTTCGGCTGAGCGGCGTGGTTCTCCAGGGGCCTCCGTCAGCGCGGTTTCTCTATGTGAACTCGGGCAAGCGGGCGGGCGACGCGCGTTCGTGCTGGGACCGGCGTGCGAAGGTCAGCCTCGCGGGGATTGGTGCCGACCTTCTCGCCCAGGCCCAGGCGGGCGGAGGCGTTTTGCAGACCGAGATCGCGGGCACGAGCGAGGACGGCGGACCCTGCTGCGCGACCGTCCCGCTCATCGGCGGCTGGCGCTGTGCCCGAGGCGCGCGCCTACCCCAGGTCCGCGCCGACCTGTCGCAGGACCGCGGCGTGGTCCCAGTAGATGCGCTCCGATACGAGAAGGCCGTCGCGGAACTGGATGACGGCGACGACGTCCATCGCGATGCGCCGACCCGTCGGGGCGACGCCCGGGAGCAGCCACGGCATCTCTCGTAGGTGGGTGAACTCCAAATGCAATTCGTCCACCAAACCATGGCTGCCGACGATCCGGTTGACCGGCGTCATGATCAGGTCGTCGGGCCAGGTGGGGATAAAGTCGTCGCGGTAGAACCGTCGCAACTCGGCCTTGCCCCGCCCGCCCGTGCCCGTCGGCACATGAATGACGGAGGCGTCATCGACCATCGTCGCGAGCGTCGCCTCGACATCTTTGCTGGCGAACTCACCGTCGAGGTGGTCGCCCCAGAGCGCCTCGATCTCGCTGGCGTCCATTCCGTGCTCCTTGAGTGCCCTGCTACTTGCCTTGGAAGACAGGGTCGCGCTTCTCGAAGAAAGCCTTGCGCGCTTCCTTGGCGTCCTCGCTCGCGAAGGCGCGACCAATGTTCTGCAACTCGTAGCGGAATTGGCTCTCGAGGTCGATCGCTGTCGTCGCCTTGTGCACGACCCGCTTGGTCAGCCGCGCGGTGATCGGCGAGAGCTTGGTCAGCGACTGCGCGTACTCGCGGAAGCGCGCCTCGAAGCTGTCATCGTCGACGACTTCGCCGACAAGGCCGAGCTTGAGCGCTTCGTCGCCTTCGACGGTGCGGTTCTCCAGGAGGAAGCGCATCGCCTGCTCGTAACCGACCGCCTGCGGAAGGGTGTAGCTCAGCCCGCCGTCCGGTGAGCCACCGATGCGCGGGTAGCCAGCCATCAGGCGCGCGCTACGCTTCATCACCCGCATGTCGCAGGCCATCGCCAAGGCGAGACCGGCGCCGACGGCGACCCCGTTGATCCCGGCGACGACCGGCTTGTCGCACCAGACGCGAAGCCCGAGCGGGAAGCGGCTGACCCAGTGGAGGTCATCCAGCTGCTGGCCCAGCGGCGAGAGGGGTGAATGGTTGCCGCCGGAGCCCGTGAGGTCGAGGCCCGAGCAGAACGCGCGCCCCGTGCCCGTGATTGCGATCACCCAGACGGAGTCGTCCTTCGCGGCCGCCTCGACGCCGTTGACGATCGCCCAAGCGATCTCGTCGCTGAGCGCGTTCATCCGGTCAGGACGATTGAGCGTCAGGTAGCGGACGTGGCCGTCGTTTTCGATCAGCAAGGGTTCGGACATGCTTGGGCCTCCGGGTGGGTTGATGAAGTACGGGGACAAGCGGATGGTATCCCACGCGTCACTTCTGGTAGACGCGGCCCTCGGCGACGGCCTTGACGGCCGGTTCCATGATGTTCCGCGCGACCGGGCCTTCGAAGCGGTCGTAGATGACGCCGTCTTTGCCGATGACATAGACGTACGGCTCGATGAGGTTGCCGTCGCCGCGCAAAAGCCACTCTTTCGCGGTCGGGTTGAACTCGTTCTTTTGCCGGTCCCGCCAGATTTCGATGTGGACGAAATCGACGCGATCCTTGTAGTCCGCCTGGAGCGCTTCGACCTCCTGGTTGACCGGCCCGCAAAAGCGTGAGGTGCAGAAGGCCGGCGTCGAAAAGACGACAACGAGCGGCCGCCCAGCGGCGAGCGCGTCCTTGATCTTGACGTCGTGCATATCGTTGGGCGGGTCGCCGGAGTCGATTTCGGCAATCTTGGCCACATCGGCCTTCGTCAAGTTGTCTGACTTGAAGGCGGCCTGGCCCGGCGCCAGGACGCCGGGCTTCTCGGCCACGAAGAAGCCGACGCTCGCCGTGCCCTTTGTCCCGTTCTTGAGGATGGCTTCGACGGCCAGACCCCAGGCCCCGGCGCGGGCGAAGTCGACCTGGACGAAGTAACCGACGCGATTGTCGTCTTCGCCGCCGTGGATGTGCGTCTCGCCGTTGCCATGGGCGTGGTTGACTTCGGGGCCGATGCCGGGCGCGCTCTGGATGGCCTCCGCTTGGCAGAGGGGTTTGGGGTTCGCCGGGTCGGCGAGGTCGTAGATGGTGGCGCGTGTGGTGGCGCTGCCCTGCGGTTCGTCGGCTTTGTTGGTGACCCCGAAGACGAAATTGTTCGTGCCGACAAAGATGTCCCCAGCCGCGACGACGAGGTTAATCTGGCCCCGCTGGGCTTCGGGGATGTTCTTGGCCGGATTGCTGCTCTCCGGGAAGTTTTTGGACTTGGGGGCGGAGGCCGACCCGATCGGCAGACAGCGGGGCACGCCCGCCGCGACCTGGCTCGAAACGGAAGGCGAAGGATCCGTGCCGGCGTCGCCGCCGCCGCAGCCCGCGAGCGCGGCTGCGGTCATGAGCGTCCCGAGAGCGAAGACGGCGAGGGCGGGGCTGGGCGAACGAAGCATCGCGCCTAGGATACCGTGCGTTTGCGGTTACAGGCCCTCAGAGGCGCGCGTCGCGGTTCAGGGCGCTTACCTGTGAGCGGCCGCCGTGGGCAGGCCGTTCAGGGCGCGACAGGTGTCACCGTGGGAGACGGCGAGCCTAAGGGAGTCGGCGTCCGCGACGGCGAAGTGGTCGCAGTGGGCGGGGTCGTCGACGCTGGCTCCGGTTCTGGGGTCGACTCTTCGGTCGGCTCTGGCTCGGTCTCGATTTCGCCGCTCGAAAGGGGCGTCCCCGGGGGGATGTCGAACGGCAGGTAGTCCTCCGGGTTCACCGGCCGTTCCCGGTAGCGAATCTCGAAGTGGAGGTGCTCGGCCGTCGAGAAGCCGGTCGAGCCTGAGATGCCGACGACCCCCTGTTGATCCAGTTCGTCCACGGCGACGACCAAGATCTCGCTGAGGTGGGCGTACACGGTGGTCCAATTGTCGCCACAGTCGATCACGACGTGGTTGCCATAACCGCCGTTGAAGCCGGTGAACACCACTTTGCCGGGGCAGGCGGCATAGACAGGCGAGCCTTCGAGGCCCTGCAGCGTAATGTCGATCCCGGCGTGGATGCGTCCTTCGCCACGAGGGGCGCCGTAGCGGTCGGAGACGCCGGTGTACGGCCGCAGCGGCATCTGAAAGTCCCAGCCCGCGCTCTCCTCCTCGGGCGGCTCCTCGGGTGGTTCATCTTCGGAGATGGTGCCTTCGTCGAGTTCCAGCGCGGGCGTGGGGAGCGGCCGTACGATGATGGGGCCGGGCACGCCACGTACCTCGGGAGCCCCGCCGGGGCTGCCCGCCGTGGCAAAAAGGATGCCCGTAAACATCAGCCCAGCCAGCGAGAGCATCACCACCAAGCGAGGAAGAGAGAGCGACCGCACGCCTCCGAGTATAGGAGCGGGCGCCAGAGTCCGGTCTGCTTCCGTCAACGCCCGGTGAATATGCGGCGATCAACCTCGGCGCAACAGCGTTACTTCGGGAGGCCAACCATCACGTTGCCGTCTTCGATGCGGCAGGGATAGGTCTGCATCGTCTCGGCCTTCATGCTCATGCCCAGGCCCGGAGGGGCCGGGAGCTTCGACCCCAGACCGAAGAGCTTCTTCTGGAGACCGCCGAGAATCGGATGCTCGCTGTTGAACTGGCTGTCGAACGGTTCGCGCAAGACTTTGCCGGTCGAAATCTCGAACCGGGCGCCATGGAAGGGGCACATGACGCAGCCATCACGGACGGGCTCCGCTTTGATCGGCGACATCGCGATGCCCCCGAGAGGGAGGCGCGCGTGCGAACAGAGGCCGCTCATGGCGCGGACCGAATCGCCTTCACGAATGATCAGGACGCGCTGGCTGAGGACGCGGACCTCTTTCGGCGTGCCGTCCGGGAATTCGCGCAGCTGGCCGGCCTTGGCCCAGCGGCTCAGCCTGCTGGCGGGCACGATCTTTCGCGCCGAAACGGGGAACGGCGGGTCGATGCCGAGCAAAGGCAGCAGGACAGGGCCCATCGCAGCCATCGAGACGACGCCGATGACGATGAGGACGATCCCGCCGACCGTCGGGTCGGACGCCGTGATGACATCTTCAGGGTCAACGAGAAGGAAGATGCCGCCCGCAATGAGGCCCATCGAAGCGAGGCCCCAGGTCCCTAGAATGGAGATGCCGATAAACGCAAGAAATGGAGACACTGGCCACTCCTCCCGAGTGCGGATAGTACCGCCATTGGGAAGGATGGCGCAAAGATTTGCCTCTGCCGTCCGCCCGAAGGTCGTGATCGAGCGGACGAAGGCTGACGGGAGTGAAGCGTCGGGCAAACCTTAGCCCTCGATGCGGCCGTGGGGGCGCGGCCGTGCTAGCATGCGGGCCATCCAGCACAGGGAAGGCAGACGCGATGAAGGTGACGATCGACCACGATCTTTGCGAGGGGCACGCCAAATGCTCGAAGACCGCGCCAGACGTCTTCGAAGTGCGGGATGACGACCTCAGTTACGTGAAGATGGCTGTGGTGCCGGAAAAGTTTCGCGACGCCGTCGAACTCGCAGTTCGGCTCTGCCCGCGGCAAGCGATCGCGATCGAGGACAGCTGACCTGAGTCCGTGCTTTGAGCGGCCGAGCTCTCGGGCTGTCCGTGACCAGATCACCCGCGAGGGCAACTTTGAGCTTGCCAATTTACCGACCGGTAAGCTACCCTAACGCCACTCTTCCAGGAGCACACGCCAATGACCACGCCCGTCCTCGACCCAGCCGAAATCAACCTCAGCGATTCGTCGATCTTCGAGCGAAACGAGCACCATGAGCTCTTCCGTCAGCTGCGCGCGCTCCCGTACCTGCACCAAAATGCGGAGAACGAACACTTCAACCCGTTTTGGAACATCACGAAGTACGAAGACGTGCTCTTCGTTTCGCGCCATCCGGAGATCTTCAGCTCGGAGAAGGGCATCGCCATGGCCCCGCGCGAGCGCCAGGGCGAAACCAACACCGTTGAGTTCAACGCCATGGGCAAGATGCTGATCATGATGGACCCGCCACGCCACGTGCGCCTGCGCCGCCTGGTGAACAAGGGCTTTACGCCGAAGGCAGTCGCCGTCTGGGAACCGCACGTGCGCGCCATCACCAACAAACTGCTCGACCGCATCGCCAAGAAGGGCGAGTGCGACTTCGTGACTGAGGTTTCGGCCAACCTGCCGCTCGCGATCATTTGTCAGATGATGGGTGTCCCGGAAGAGGACTGGGACAAGATGTTCCGCCTCACGAACAAGACCCTGGGCGCGGGCGACATCGAGTACCAGGACGAACTGCCGGAGGGCGTCGAGCCGGGATCCGGCGCGGCTGCCATGACCACCGGTCAGCAGGGCTTCATGGGCATGCTCGGCTACTTCGCCCAAGTCCTCCAGCAGCGCCGCGCGGGCAACGTCGCCGACGACATGGTCAACATCCTGCTCGATTCCGAGGTCGACGGCGAGAAGCTGAGCGACGAAGAGATCCTCTGGTTCTGCTTCCTCCTCATCGTCGCCGGCAACGAGACGACCCGGAACG
>CAMAUF010000105.1 GCA_945861295.1 bacterium
TCGGTCGCCCAGTGGCGGCGAGAGCACCCACGGGCGACGCTGCGGGAGATCGAGGAGGCCGTTGATCGGCAGGTCAATGCGCTTCGTGCCCGGATGCTGCAAGACGTGGCGATGGCGAGCGGTGCGGCCCAGTTTGCCCATGCGCCCGCCGCCAGTGAAGTCGACCTACGTGCCGTCGATCGTCAACGGCAAGCCCACTCCCGCGCATCCCTGGAAGACCTATGTTCGCTCGCGTGCAAAATCATGAGTCACACCCCGAAGCAGTTCGCCCATAGTCAAGCGTCCTTGGCCCTGCTAGGCTGGAATGCGTATCCATACCAAGGCTACGACCGGGACGAGTAGCCGTCCGACCCAGAGAGTGCGCGCCAAGGCTGAAAGCGCGCCAGCAGGACGACGAAAACCACCCGCGAGCCTGCACCCGAACGGCCCTCGGCCTAGTAGGCGTGCACGGAAGCCCCCGTTACCGGGCGCCATGAGCCACGCCGGTTGGCGTGGGCAGTCGGGTGGGACCACGAAGCGCGCCTTCGTCCCGATGTTTGGAGCACGACCGTCCAAATGAACGGCATCGGCGCCGTTTCTGGTATCGGAGTAGGGCGTGCCGGAGTATCGGAGTGGCGGGTTAGCCCAGAGCTACCGTGATCTGACTGTCTACCAGCAGGCGATTGACGCTGCGATGTCCATCTTCGAGCCGACCAAGACGTTCCCGATCGAGGAGCGCTACTCGATGGTGAACCAAGTGCGGCGATCGTCGAGGTCTGTCTGCGCCAACATCGCCGAGGCGTGGCGCAAGCGCCGCTACCGCGCCGCGTTCATCGCCAAACTCAACGACGCAGAATCTGAAGCGGCTGAAACGCAGGTCTGGCTCGAAGTCGCCACCCGCTGCGCCTACCTGCCCACCTCCAGGAGCCTGACTCTCTCCGCTACGTACGATGGGATCCTCGCGCAGCTCGTGGCCATGATTGCGGGCGCCGACCGATGGGTCGTGAAGCCACCGCCGTGAACACTCCCGTCACTCCGTCACTCCGTCACTCCGTCACCCCGACACTGGAAAGGTAACCGAAAATGTCCGACATCAACGAACCCCGCCTCGATCTCAAGTCATTGCCGAAGGAAGAACGGCTCAACCGGATGCGGCACAGCGCCGCGCACGTCCTCGCCGAAGCGATGGTGGAACTCATGCCCGAAGCCGAGCTCGGCAT
The DNA here is from genome assembly GCA_945861295.1 of bacterium. Lineage (GTDB taxonomy): Bacteria > Chloroflexota > Dehalococcoidia > Tepidiformales > Tepidiformaceae > CAMAUF01. The sequence goes on from CAMAUF010000105.1 coordinate 1,200, forward strand.
CGGCCCGCCGATCGAGACGGGCTTCTACTACGACTTCCGCCTGCCGCGTCCCCTCACGAACGAGGATCTCGTCTGGCTGGACAAGCGGATGAACCAGTCCCGCAAGGGCAAGCACCGCTTCCAGATGGCCGCCATTTCGCGGGCGGAAGCCGAGGAGCGTTGGGCGAAGCAGCCCTTCAAGCTCGACCTCCTTAAGGACATCCCCGACGACGGCATCACGCAGTGCACACACGCCGCCTTCACGGACCTCTGCCGCGGCGGCCACGTCAACCACACGGCCGAGATCGGCGCCTTCAAGCTGATGTCGATCGCCGGCGCCTACTGGCGTGGCAGCGAGAAGAACCCGATGCTTCAGCGCGTCTACGGCGTGCTGTTCGAGACGGCCGAGGAACTCGCCGCCCACGAGCAGCAGATTGAAGACGCGCGCCGACGCGATCACCGCAAGATCGGCCGCGACCTCGACCTCTTCGCCCTGGTCGACGAGATCGGGCCAGGCCATGTCATTTGGCTGCCGGCCGGAGCGACCATTCGCCGGGAGCTCCAACGTTGGATCGAGGACCTCGAAATCGACCGCGGCTACCAGCATGTGATCACGCCCGTCGTCGCCAAGCGCGAGCTCTACGTCCAATCGGGTCACTGGGACCATTACCGCGAGGCGATGTACCCCGTCATGGAGCGGGAAGGCGAAGAGTACGTGCTGCGGCCGATGAACTGCCCGTCGCACATCAAGGTCTTCCAGAACGACCAACACTCCTACCGCGAACTGCCGTTGCGGATCGCCGAACTCGGCAACATGCACCGGTGGGAGAAGTCGGGCCAGGTTTCGGGTATGAGCCGCGTCCGAATAATGACGCTGAACGACGCCCACATCTTCTGCGCCGATATCGCCCAAGTGGAATCGGAGGTCGAAGGCGTGCTTCGCCTCATGGAAGAGGTCTACGGCATCCTCGGCTTGAAGGACTACCGCTACCGGCTCTCCCTGGGCGACCCGGACGACACGGAGAAGTACGTCGACAACCCGCCGATGTGGGAAGCGGGCGAAACGCTGCTTCGGGACGTCCTGCAGCGCGTTGGTCTCGAATTCTACGAAGCCAAGGGCGAAGCGGCATTCTATGGCCCGAAGATCGACGTGGAGTTCAAGACGGCCTCAGGCAAGGAAGAGACGCTTGTGACGGTGCAGGTCGATTTCCACCTGCCGGCCCAATTCGGGCTGGAATATATCGCCGAAGACGGCGCGCGGGCGCGGCCGATCATCGTCCATCGCGGCGTCATCTCGACGATGGAGCGGATGGTCGCGCTGCTGATCGAGGAGTACGAGGGCGCCTTCCCGCTCTGGCTTTCGCCAACCCAGGTCGTCGTCGTCCCCATCGCTGACCGCCACATCCCCTATGCCGAGGAGGTGGCGGCGGCCCTCAAAGCCCACCGGCTCCGCGTCGACGTCGATGCCCGCGGAGAGCGCATGAACGCCAAGATCCGGGACGCGCAGCTCCGTAAGGTGCCTTACGTCCTCGTCGTCGGCGACCGCGAGGCAGAGACGCAGGCCGCCGCCGTGCGCGCCCGCGGGGGCAAGGATTTGGGCGCTATGCCCGTCGCCGATATCGTCGCCATGCTGCGCGAGGAACGAGACACCAAAGCCCTCGGACGCTGACCGTCCCAGCCAATTCTTTCCTCATGGCGGCGCCACCACTCAAAGGGGCTCCTGCCCCGATGGGGAGAGGGTAGGGTGAGAGGCCCCGCCGCGCCGAACCGGGCTGCGCCGCCCGGCGGGCGCGTCCGGCTTGCCGGGCGCCCCCTCTCGGCAGGCGGCGCGCCGTCGATAGTATCTCAAGAGATGACAAATCCCGCGCCGGCCAACTGGGGGAAGATCCGCGCGACCTTGGCCTGGCTCGCTGCCGCCGTCACCGTCGCCGCGGTTCAGGCGTGCGGCGGGTCCACCAGCGACCAGCGCGCCTCGACTACGAGCGTCACCGTTGTCGCCTCCGACTACGGCTTCGAACTCTCGGCCGTACGACTCGCCGCCGGACGACCGATCGACCTCCTCTTTGTGAACAACGGGAACGACATCCACGAGTTGGCCTACGTCCGCGTGGCAGGCGATGGGCGCCTCTCCATTCCCCAGTTCGCTTCTCTGGCGATGCAGCCGGGGGAAAGCACCTCGACCCAGCTCACGCTTGACCCCGGCAAGTACCGCTTCGTCTGCCTGCTCACGGGAGAACTGGATGGCCGCCCGGTCTCGCACCTTCCGCTCGGGATGAAGCGGGACTTCGAGGTCGGCGGATGAAGCGCCTCTTGCGAGGTCACCCGGTTGCCTTCCAGGTCGCGACCGTCGCGTTAACGGCCATCGTCCTAACAGCCGTGGGCGTCGGCGCCCTGATGGTCGTCCGCCGGTCGGCTGACTCCGCCGCTCAGCGGTCGAATGCCGCCTTGCTGAGCGCGCAGCTTTCGGAGGACGCGCTCCAAGCCGTGGCGCAAATCGAGCACATTATCGCGACCGGTCAAGCAAGCACGGCCGCTTCCGGCGAACCGTCCGATGCCAGGCCCGCTCCACCGCCGGGGCCACTTGAGGGAGGCGCGAGACCCCAGGGGCCAGGCCTCCTGGCGTGCCGGATCGCGCGGCGCTGAGCGAGGACGCCCTCGCCGTCGCTGAACTCTTCGACGCCGCACACGAGCGCGCCTTGCAGCTTCACGGCCTCGTCGGCACAGAAAAGACGCTGGAGCTGTTCGGCGCGACGGCCCATGCCGGGCTTGGGCTTGAGCGGTACCTCCAACGGCCTTCCGAACCGGGGCTTCGCGGCCTCGTCGCGCGGCTCGAATACTTTCGGGTGCTCGCCCGCGAAGTCGGCCGCCAACTCGCGCTTGATGCGCAGTCCGACAATGCCTTTCTCCGGACGACCGTCTCCCGCGCTAGCCTGCTCCTCCTCGCGGCCGTGACGATCGGTCTCGGGCTCATCGGCGCGACAACCTGGACCGTCAGCCGCCGGCTCTCCCAGGCGCTGGCCCAGTCCGTGGCGGAGGGCCAAGCGCTCTCGCGGAGCAACGGCGAGAGCGAGCGCCGCAACACGCAGCTCCAAACCTTGCACCAGATCGTGTCCCAAGTGACCGAGTCGCTGAGCCTCCGTTACGTCGTGGCGACGGCTGTCCGCGAGGCGCGCCGGCTCGTCCAAGCCGATGCCGTCGAGCTTCGGCTGCTGACGGATGGCCGGCTGGAGCTGGCCGGCGCGGAAGGTCTGCCTCTTGAGGCCGGGCCGCGCGGACTCGGCCCCGGCCAAGGGCTTGCTGGCCTGGCGGCGAACGAGTCGCGCAGCGTCCGGCTGGAAGAAATCGGTCCCCAACCAGAGCGCCGAACTCGATCGGTTTCCCGACGCGCGGTCGGGCGTCGCGGTGCCCCTGATCGTCGGCGCCCGCGTGGTTGGGACGCTCTCTTGCTGGTCGAACCTGACTGGAGCCTTCGCCGATGACGACCTCAAGATCCTCGAAATGATGGCTTCCCAGGTGGCAACCGCCGTGGTGGCGGCGAGCGCCACGAGACGACCCGCCACGAGGCCCATCACGACCCCTTGACCGGCCTCCCCAACCGGCGTCGGCTCAACCTCGACCTCGTGGAGCGCATCGGTCCCGCCATCCGCGCGGGGACGCCCTACGCGCTGGCGATGGTAGACATCGACCACTTCAAGCGATTCAACGACGACTACGGTCACAAAGTCGGCGACATCACGCTCCAACGCGTGGCGGCGCTGCTGACGGGGGCGCTGCGCGCCGAGGACGCCGTCTACCGCTACGGCGGCGAGGAGTTCACGCTCGCCGTCGCCGCCGCCGATCCGGCGACAGCGTCGCGGCTCCTCGAACGCATCCGCGCCGCCGTGGCCGAAGCGCCGCAGGTGGACGCGGACGGCCGCCCCGTCCCAGCCGTCACCGTCTCGATTGGCGCGGCCCTTGCCCCACGCAACAGCGTCGACGTCGATGCGCTCTTGGAACTCGCCGACAAAGCGCTGTACGAAGCCAAGGGCACGGGCCGCAACCGCGTCTACACAAGCCATCTGCGCTTGGTCGGCTGAGTGTCGGGCTCGCCTTGCCTGGGTCATCGATTTGGCGCCCTGTTCGCTGTCTGTCGTATCCACTCGCGAAGGCCGACGTTAGGAGCATGCAACGACCCCACAGACGGACAGTCGGCGCGTGGCTGGCCGCCGCCGCCTTGGCTCTGATGACCGCGAGCACCGGCGGCGACGCTTCGCCAATCGTGACGCTCTCGCTGGCCGCGCCCGCGCTGGTCGCCGCCGGGTCCGTCTTCGGGCGTTGGTCCGCGCGGGATTACCTGATCCGTGGCGCCGGAGCCGCCGCCATCTTCTCCGTCGTCCTCATCGCGGCGATGGGCGAGCCCATCCTGGGCATAGGTGGCTTCATCGCTGTCCAAGCCACGTTCCTGGCGGCCTTACTGCTGCCCACGAAGCTGATCCTGCGGGCGTTCACTCGCGGAGGCGCGCCCAAGGTCGACCGAGCGCCGGACTCACGGGCCGCGCGGCGCCGTGATGCTGCTACGCGATCTCGTCCGCCAGCGACACGCCAGCCTTCTTCAACAAAGGGCGGCTCTTCTCGATAAAGGCCGCCCACCACGGGCCAAACGCCGAGGGCGCGAGGGTGCTGGCCGCCCGTGCCGCGCGGACGCGACCCAGCTCCGCACCGACCGCCGCGGCGAGCTCGTCCCGCGTGCCGTTGTTGTGGTGTACCCAATCACAGCCAGGCCCGCGGACGGAGACAGGGATCATCGCTTTGAGCCGCTGGTCGGCCTCTTCGCGCGACATACCGCGTGTTTCCATCAGCCGTTGGCGCGCGATATGGTCGTCGACCGCGATGAGCCAAACCTGATCGCACCAACTGGCGTAGCCCGGTTCCATCAGGTTCACAGCTTCCATGACGCCGAGGCCCTCGGCCGGCAGATCGCGGCGCCAACCGTCGATGACGCCCTTGATGGCTTCGCCGATCGAACCAATAGCCGTCGTCAGTTTGTTCATCTCCTCAGGCTTGCCGAACACCTTCGCGCCCAGCGCCTTGCGGTCGACAAAGCCGTCGCCGCCTACGACTTCCACTCCGAAGGCTCCGACCACACGTTCGAACCCAGGCGTGCCAGGGGCGTACAGCGTGTGCACGAGCTTGTCGCCGTCGCAATGGACCGCGCCGCGCTCCACGAGCAACTGCCCGGCAGTCGATTTTCCGGCGGCGATCGTGCCCGCGAGCCCGATAATCAGCGGCATTTGGCCTTTCCCCCACGCGTGTGTGTCTTGGAAACCCTACGAAACGGCAGCCGGAGTCGGGACAGACGCTGGCGGCGCGGCCGCGAGCGCTACGCCGCTCACAGTCGGCCTGCCGACTCCCAGATAGGTCACTCCGCCAGCCTCGGCAGCCGTCCACGCGAGCGCGTTTCGCGCATCCAAGACAATCGGCGCCACCCGCGACCAGTCCATCTCGCGGTATGCCCTGTGATAGGCGTGCACGATCGCCGCGTCGAAGGGGCCATCCGCGAGCGAAACGGGCTCGAACCCCAAGGAGGCGATGCCTTCCGGCGTCAACAGCGGGTCGTTCCCCAAGGGGATTGCCCCGCAGGCGCGCAGCTCGCGGCAAAGGTCCAGCGCGTTGCTATGCCAGGTCACGGCGACATCGGGCCGGAACGTTAGTCCCATGACGAGGACGCGCTTGCCCGCAAGCCCGCCCGCGACGCCCGCGAGCCGTTCCACGGCATAGCCTGGCATCGCATCGTTGACTTCGCGCCCGAGGGCCGAGAGTTGAGACGGACCCCGCCCCTGCACGAGGAAGTGCGGGTACACCGGGATGCAGTGCCCGCCCACGCCCGTCCCCGGGGTATGGATGTGGCTATATGGCTGGCTGTTTGCCGCCCGGATGACTTCGCTGATGTCCACCCTGTAGGCGTCGGCCACCTGTGCGAGCTCGTTGGCGAGCCCGATGTTGAGGTCCCGATAGGCGCCTTCC
>CAMAUF010000106.1 GCA_945861295.1 bacterium
TTGGCATAGGCGGCTTGGCGGCCGTTGTCGACGGTGGCCTTTCCGATTTGGGTGAGGTCGCCCGAGCCGATGTGGAAGTTGATCGGGAGGCCCATGTCCTGAGCGGCGTGCCACATCGGGTCCCAGTGGCGCTCGGTGATGCGCGGGAAGCCGAAAATGTGCGGCTGGTTCGTCATGAGGACGCCCTTGTGGCCCATCTTGGCGCAGCGTTCCATCTCTTTGACGCAGAGGTCTACATCCCAGAACGGCATCGCCATGATCGGGAGCAGGCGCTTGCTATCGGTCGCGCACCACTCGGCGAGAAAGTCGTTGTACGCCTGGGTGCATTGGAGCATGAGCTCCGGCTCTTTGAGGGAGAGGAAGTTGCCGGAGCCGAAGCCGCCGACGTTCGGGTAGACGACTTGCGCCCAGATGCCGTATTCGTCGAGCCGTTCGAGGCGGTCCTTGGCGTTGAAGGAGCCATGGTCCGCTTCCTGCAGCGAAGCCGGGTGCTTCGGCGGCGCCTCTTTCCAGCCGGCCATGGCCGCGCCAGCGGTCGGCATGAATGGCTTGCCGCCCATGAACCAGCGATCCTCGTTGATCTTCGGGTCGAACTGCACGTGTGGGACGAGGTCGCCCCAGCGCTGCGTCGAAACCCGGTTCGTCCAGAGGTTCTCGGGTTCCGAAATGTGACTGTCGACATCGATGATCTTGATGCGCTGATAGATCGGCGCCTTTTGAGCGGGTTCGGCGGCGGCGGCGGCCATATTCCTTCTCCTCCAGATCGGTTAGGGCTTCCACAGCCCCGTTGAGGGGAGACAATACTCCGCCGTCGCCGCGCTGTCATGGGGCGAAGTGAGACCTGCGCGGCGCGACTCGCGCCGGGAGGTGAGGGGCTCGCGCGGCCGGAGTGCTCGGGCGAGCCCGGCATTGACGCTTTGTCCCGTCGCAGGCCGCGTGATAGAGTACGGCCGTCCTTTGGGACAACTTTCACAAGCGGCGGCTCGTGTGCTTCACGAATGGGGCCAGATCGGCATCCTTGTCATCATCGCGCTGATCTTCCCGCTGGGTGCGGTCGTGACCTCGTGGGCGTTCCAGTTCGTGGGGATACGGCCGCGCGTGCCGTCGGACCCCGTGAAGGAGGACATCTACGAGTGCGGCCTCCGGACGGAGGGCCCGACGCTCGTCCAGTTCAACTTCCGCTTCTATTACTTCGCCCTCCTCTTCGTCTTGTTCGATGTCGAACTCGTCTTCCTCTTCCCGTGGGCGGCCGTGCTCGACTCCTACGGCTGGCGGGGCTTCATCGAAGGGCTTGGCTTCATCGGGATCCTCGGGCTGGGTATCCTCTACGCATGGCGCAAACGCGCGCTGGAGTGGCGATAGTGACGCGAGAACTGGTCGGGGAAGAACTCGCGGCTCACGCGGAGCGGCTCGCGCCGGGATCGGTTGCCAAAACGACCGCCACAGCCTGCTATCTGCGGCCGGAGCGGGCGATCGAGGCGTTCCAGGCATTGCGTAGGGATTCGCAGACGGACCTGATCCACCTCACGAACCTCTGCGGCGTCGACTTCTGGGACCACTTCGAGGTGGTCTACCACTTGCAGTCGTTCGATCGCAACCACATTGGCGTGTTTAAAGTGGAAACGTGGGACCGTGAAAAGGCGGTCGTGCCGAGCGTGATGCCGGTCTGGTTCGGCGCCTGGATGCAGGAGTGCGAAGCGTACGACCTCCTGGGCATCCACTTCGAGGGAAACACGCGCCAGCACCGGATCCTGCTCTGGGAAGGCTTCCCCGGTCATCCTCTCCGCAAGGATTGGCTTTCGATGCCTGGCGGCCTTCAGCCCGGCCTGAGCGAGTTCGCGGGCACAGCGCGGCGGGAGACCCCGCCGGTGAGGGTGGTCGAAGATTGAGCGCGATCAAGAGCGAACCCTTCATCCTTAATATCGGGCCACAACACCCGTCGACTCACGGCGTCTTCCGTGTCCGCGTTTCTGTCGACGGCGAACAGATCGTGGACGCTGAGATGGTCATGGGTTACCTCCACCGTTCGATGGAAAAGCTCGCCGAAGAGCGCACGTATACCCAGAACATCCCGTTCACGGATCGGACTGACTATCTCTCGAGCATGTCGAACAATCTCGGGTACTGTCTCGCGGTCGAGAAGCTGGCGGGCATCGGCGTGCCGGCTCGAGGCGATGCGATTCGCGTGATTATGGCCGAGTTCCAGCGCCTGGCGAGCCATTGCATGGCGGTCGGCGCCTTCGCTAACGACACCGGCGCGTGGCAGACGCCCGTGATGTGGTCGTTCCGCGAACGCGAGAACATCCTCGACCTCTTCGAGATGACGAGCGGCGCCCGGCTGACCTGCAATTACATGCGCATCGGCGGCGTCGCCTTCGATCTGCCGAAGGATTTTGTCCCGGCGGCCCAAAAGATCCTCGATTCACTGCCAAAGTTCATTGACGAGATCGACGAACTGCTTTCGGGAAACGAGATATTCTTGGTCCGGACGAAGAACGTCGGTGTTGTTTCGCCAGAACTGGCCGCGAACGCGAGTCTCTCCGGCCCCATGCTCCGCGGGAGCGGCATCGCCTGGGATATCCGCAAGGCCGACCCCTACTGCGGCTACGAAAAGTACGACTTCGAGATCCCGATCGGCTACCGGGGCGATTCCTTCGACCGCTTCAGCGTCCGCCTCGAGGAGATGCGCCAGAGCGTCAAGATCATTCGCCAAGCGCTGGCTGGGCTGCCGGGCGGCCCCCACAGCACGCAGGTCCCGCTGGCGCTGCGGCCGCCGAAGGGCGAGGCGTATGCCCGCGTCGAAGGCCCGCGCGGCGAACTAGGCTACTATCTGGTCAGCGACGAAGGCCCGTCGCCGTACCGCTTCCACATTCGGCCGCCGTCCTTTATTAATCTGAGCGCGCTGCGCGAAATGACGGTAGGCGGGACCGTCGCCGACGCGATCGTGGTCCTGGGCTCCATCGACATCGTGGTGGGTGAGATCGACCGATGACACTGCCGTTTCTAGATGCCACCGGCCCCTGGTACGACTTCCGGGATCTGGGCAACCTGTCGCGGGAGATCCTTGAGGGCCTCGATAGCTTTCTCCCCTACCCGATCGTCTACGTCGTCGCCGCGCTGATCGGGTTCGTCGCGAGTTTCCTTCTCTTCGTCCTCCCCACCCAGCTCTACCTTGGCGTGCTCGGCGAACGGAAGATCATCGGCCGGATGCAGTCGCGGTACGGCCCGAACCGGGTCGGACGTTTCGGCGTCCTGCAGCCAATCGCCGACGCCCTCAAGTTGATGCAGAAAGAGGCGCTGACACCAAAGTCGGCCGACAAAGTCGTGATGTACTGCGCGCCCATCATCTTCGTGGCGCCCGCGGTGCTGCTCTTTGGCGTCATACCGTTCGGGCCCAACATGGTTCTCGCCGATGTGCCGGTGTCGTTGCTCTACTTCCTGGCGGTGTCGTCCCTGCCTGTGCTCGGGACGTTCATGGCCGGCTGGAGTTCGAACAACAAGTACAGTCTCTTCGGCGCGATGCGAGTCGTCGCGATGGCGATCAGCTACGAGGCGCCGCTTGTCTTGGCCGTCCTCGGCGTGGTCGTGATGACCGGGGACATGAGCCTCCAGGGGATTGTCCTCTTCCAGGACGAGAACTACATCTGGATGGGCCTCTTGCAGCCGGCCATGCTGCTGGTCTACTTCATTTGCGTCTCCGCCGAGCTGAACCGGACGCCCGCCGACATCGCGGAAGCGGAATCCGAGATCGTCGCCGGCTATCTGACGGAATACTCCGGGATGAAGTGGGGCCTCTTTTACGGGATGGATATCGGCTACGCGCTCGCGGCCTCGGCGTTTGCGGCCACCGTGTTCCTGGGCGGCTGGAGCCTCTTTGGTCTGGAAACCTGGATACCTGGCTGGCTGATCTTCGGCTTGAAGCTGCAAGCGTTCTATTTCATCTTCATTTGGACACGCGGCACGCTTCCACGTCTCCGGATCGACCAACTCATGAGCTTCGCCTGGAAGTACCTGCTGCCGATTACGCTGCTGAACCTGGTGCTTGTCTCGTTCGAGCGAGTGCTCTGGAATGAAGCCGGGTGGATCGACATCGAGACGGTCAACGTGAGCGCGGTACACGCCGTGCGGGTCCTCAGTCCGGGCCTGCCGTGGCTGTTCGCCGTGGTGAATATCGCCCTCAGCGCTGCCTTGGTTGTGGGCTGGGCACGGTTCATCGGGTATCGGCCCGAACGGTACGAGCTCAAGCCGCGACTGACGAAGGAAACCTCGGGCTACGTGCCGGTCCCCGTCAAGGGAGGCAAGTCGTAATGGAAGGGTTCGGGCCAGCCTTCGCCTTTTGGATGCTCTCGTTGATCACGCTGGTCGCGGCCGGCGGAGTGATGGTGTCGCGCAACCTGTTGCACGCCGTGCTCTTCCTGATCGTCACGTTCGTCGGCGTGGCGGGCTTCTTCGTGCTGCTTTCGGCCGAGTTCTTAGCCATGGCGCAGATCATCATTTACGTCGGCGCTATCGCCGTGCTGGTGCTCTTCGCCATCCTATTGACGCCGCGCGCGAGCCGGGACAACGGCGAAACGAAGATGGCCGCGCCCGCCGCGCTTCTGGCCGCGGCCCTCGGCGCGGTTACTGTGTTCGTGATTCATGACACGAATTGGGATCGCGCGACCGAGTCGCCCAATCTCGCGGTAAGCGCCCTCGGGGAGGCGCTGCTGAACACCTGGGTGCTTCCCTTCGAACTTGCCTCGGTCCTTCTGACGGCGTCCCTCGTCGGCGCGATTATGCTTGTGCGGTCGCCTGAGGAAGAAGCGGAGGACGTGCTCAAATGATCGGCATGTACCACTTCCTCACGGTCGCCGCCTTGCTTTTCTCCATGGGATTGCTGATCGCGCTCTCCAAGCGGAACGCTATCGGTGTCCTGATGGGCGTGGAGATCATGCTCAACGCCGTCAATGTGACGTTGCTCACGTTCTCTCGCTTTTCGACGACGGACACGCCCGTGGCGGGCCAAACGTTCGTCGTCATGATCATCACCGTCGCGGCCGCGGAAGCGGCTGTCGGCCTTGCGCTCGCGGTTTCGCTCTACCGGAATCGCCAAACTATCGATGTCGACCAAGCCAACCTCTTGAGGTCGTGATCCCATGTGGGTCGAATTCATGACCGTCCGCAACGCCTACGTTGCCGAGACGTGGCGCGAACTGTTCGCGGCCGAAGGGTTGACGCTGCGCGTCGTCCCCCCGGTCGACCGTGGCGAAACCGTTTCCAAGCGGGCGCCGCGGACGCTCTATGTGCCGACGGGGAAAGCCCACGTCGCACGCGAAATTCTCCGGAAGATTTAGCCGATGCCATTCTTGGCCGAGTCCGCAGCACAAGTCCCGAGCATCGATGAAGCGGTGCTGTGGGCGATTATCGCGAGCCCCTTGGTCGCCTGGGGGGTCATCGTCGCGTATGCGCGGAAGATTCCGCAGCTCGCCGGCTGGCTTGCCGCGGCGGGCGTCGGCATAGCGATGCTCCTGGCGTATGTGACGCTGTTCAATGTCATCGATGCCGACGGCCACGTGGCCATCCACACGCACGAGTGGTTCCGGACAGGCACGGGCGAAGGCGCGCTCGTCGTCAACCTCGGTGTCCGTATCGACGGACTGTCAGCGATCATGCTCGTGGTCGTGACGACGGTCGCCTTCCTGGTCCAGATCTATTCACAAGGCTACATGAAGGGCGATGCTGGTTACAGCCGCTACTTCGCGCACATGTGCCTGTTTACGATGTCGATGCTCGGCCTTGTTCTGGCCGATAACCTCTTCATGATCTTCATCTTCTGGGAATTGGTCGGCCTTTGCAGCTACCTGCTGATCGGCTTCTGGTTCCACAAACCGAGCGCCGCGGCGGCGGCTAAGAAAGCGTTCATTGTCACGCGCATCGGCGACCTTGGTTTGTTGGCGGCGGTCCTGCTCGTGTGGACGCGGCACGGCGACTTCGATGTCGCTTCGATTCAGGAATGGGCCCACGACCCCGGGACGAGCGGGTACATCGTCACGCTCTTTGCGCTTGGCCTGTTCGCTGGCGCGGCCGGCAAGAGCGCCCAGTTCCCGCTCCAGGTCTGGCTGCCGGACGCGATGGAGGGCCCGACGCCCGTTTCAGCCCTGATTCATGCCGCGACGATGGTGGCGGCCGGCGTCTATCTCATGGCCCGCTTTTTTCCGGTCCTCGAGGCGTCACCCGATGCCCGCGAAATCGTCGCCTGGATCGGCGCGGCGACGGCCCTGATCGCCGCCAGCATCGCTCTTGTCCAAACCGACGTGAAACGCGTGCTCGCCTACTCCACCATCAGTCAGCTCGGCTACATGATGCTCGGGCTCGGCGTGCTTGGGTATGTCGCCGCCATCTTCCACTTGTTCACGCACGCGTTCTTCAAGGCGCTCCTCTTCCTCGGCAGCGGTTCCGTCAACCACGCAACGAACACGTTTGACATGCGGCTCATGGGCGGACTGCGTAAGTACATGCCGATCACGTTCTGGACGTTTGTTGTGGGCTCTCTGAGCTTGGCCGGCGTCTTCCCGTTGGCCGGGTTCTGGTCGAAAGACGAGATCTTGTTGGACGCCTGGCGCGAGAACCGCGCGCTCTGGTTCGCGGCCTTCGCGGTCGCGTTCATGACGGCGTTTTACATGTTCCGGGCGATCTTCCTTACCTTCTTCGGCGAGTACAAGGGCGGCCAACCGGTCGACCATCACGACCCGGACAACCACTTCCACGGCGACCCCAAGCATCCGCACGAGTCCCCTTGGACGATGAAGCTTCCGCTGCTGATTCTGGTCGTGCCGGCTGTGGCCGCGGGCGCGGTGGCCTTCGACCATTGGGTGCGCGACTTCCTCAATGCGGCCTTGCCGGAGCACGAGATCCACGGCAGCAGCTTCGAGTGGGGCATCGCGATCAGTTCGTTGGCCGTGGCGGTGGCTGGCATCGGTCTCGCCTATGCCATGTACATGAAGCCCTGGTTGTCGCCGCGTTCGATCCGCAACGGCTTCGGTCCGTTTACGGCTCTTTTCCAGAACAAGTGGTACATGGATCGGTTGTACGAGGACTTCTTCGTGAAGATCGTCATGCAACGTTGGTGGAACCGGCTGCTGGAGTTGACCGACCGCTATGTGGTCGATGGGGTCGTCAATGGCGCCGGCCGGGCGACT
>CAMAUF010000107.1 GCA_945861295.1 bacterium
CGTTTCGAACCCTTTGAACCCGGAGTCATCCCGGTTACGCGCTAAGAGGCCCTTGCCCGAGAGCATGCTCCAGAGGGCCGTCTGGACTTCGTTGGCGGCTGCACGCAGCGCCATCGGCCGCGTTGTCATCGCTTGTTGGTCGCCCAAGCTCAGGACGATGACTTTGCTGACGGCATTGAGGAGCTTTGTTGCGAATACGGGGGCCACGAGACTGACCGGCAGGACGAGCGCCATGTATGCGACCCCGACGATAGCGAGGCCAGCGATGCCGACCACGACGAGGAGGAGCGTCATGAAGAACCAGACGATGGTGTCACCGAGGGCCTTCAGCGCGCCCGCTCGGGGCTGCTCCCAAACCCCCTGCGCTGCTCCAGCCTCGACTTCGTGGGTCGCGGGGTTGATCGGGCGACCGAGGCGTTCGGAGGGCCTCGCTGCCAACGAACCCTTCTTGAAAGTCGTCAGCCAGGCGCGCTGAAGCTGGTGCCGGTAGATGGCCCGGAGCAACGCGAGTCCGGCGAGCACGCCCCAGAGGTAAACTTTGAGCGGCTTCGTCGGCTCAAACGTCTTCGTCCACCACGCCTCGCGGATGTGCCACTCTTCGTCCCACTCCTCGGGTTCGCACTGCTCCCGGGTCGGCTCGGGCGTGGAGGCTTCGGGCCGACCGTTTCGCAAGTGGAGCGTCGCCCAGGTCGTGTCGCTACGGTCGCTTCGATCCCGCGCCGAGAGCTGCACATTCTTGGCGCCCAGGGCCTTCTCATGGCTGAGAAACGAGACCAGCTCCTCGACAAAGCCGCTGATATAGCTGCCCTTCTTGTGCTCGCCCACACCGTGGACCACGACGATCCCGCGATAAACCTTGGCCACCTCGACTGCCCCCGGTCTCGGATGGGGGAACAGTGGCGATGGCTGGCTGCGATGTCAATACCGCTGTGTGAAGTGGGTCACACAGGCGCCGATGCGGATCAGACGGCGACCGCGATGACCTGCGCCTGGCCTGATGGCTCCGGGATGGGCTCACCGTCCGCCGCCATCGCCCGTAAGTGCAGGACCAGCGCCTCCCGGATTAGGCGTTCCGTTTCGGTTCGCGTCTCGGCGGCCGCTACACACCCCGGCACGTCGGGCACGTAGGCCGACCAGCTTGCCACGCCGGGCTCGAAAATGACGATGTACTCTCTCATCGGCGTCTGTCCGCTAGGCCACAGTTCGGCCTCACTTCATGACCCACGTGGCGCCGCCGGGGCCGCGGACGGCGACCCAATACGCTGTGCCAGCCTTCAGCGTCGCGAGGTCGTTCGCGCCCGGCACCGCCGCGGCGGCCGGGAAGAAGGCGAGCCAGGTCTGCGATGCCGCAGCCCATCCATAGATCGCGGTGACCGCCTCCTTCGCCGAGCCGCCTGAGGCGAGAGCCTCGGCGGGCTTGACGCCGTCCGCACCCGCCCACGTAATCAGCGACCAGCGGAAGTTCAGCGTCGCCGCGGCCGTCCTCCGCGTGTCGAGGTCGGCGACCCATCGGAGCGTGCCTTCGTCTGACTGCACCGTTACGAGCACGCGGAGGGGCCCTGGAATGCTCTGCGCGACCTGTATCCAGGCCTGGCATTCGTCGGTAACGCCGGCGGCCAAGGGGGCGAAGGCGCGGATCGGCGAACCGGCGGCGGCGTTCTTCGCTGTAGAAAAGGTGCGCACGCCCGAGACGGCCCGCGGGTTCGGCGGGATCGCGGTCAGCGAACTCGTCGCGATGATCGCGCCATCGCCCGACTCGATCACGAACTCGACCGGAAGGTTGAGCACCGGGTGCAGGCTGACCGCGCCCGGTACACGGGCCGGGTCGCACAATCCGCCGCGGTCGAGCGCGTGGAAGACGACGAAGACGAACGGCGCCGACGCGTCGCCCTCGATGTGGGCGCTAACGGGCGACCCGGATTCGGAGCGGGCAGGCACGGCGCCGAGCACAACCAGCGCGCAAACGAGCGCGGCAACCGGCAAGACAAGCGGACGGAGAGCATGATTCATGGTAATCGCAGCTTGCCGGTCTGCCCGGACATGCTCAACCCGGCCGTCCTCGGGGTGGCTGGGCGCACCGCGCCGCGTATACTTTGAGGGCATGACTCAGCGCGAAGCCGTCCACGATATCATTGACTGCCTCCCCGATGACCTCCTCGACCAAGTCGGGGAGTACCTCGGACGCATTCGGCGCGAGCGATTCGCCGCGCTGCTCGCGGCCGCGCCATACGACGACGAGCCGCTGTCAGAAGCGGACCTTGTCGGCATTGCGGAGGCCGAAGCTGACGTCGCGGCTGGCCGCGTGGTGCGGGACAGGGACCTCGACGCGGTGCTCGAGGCGATGCTTCTTGCCCGCCGTTGAGTGATCCCAAAGAGCCGTTGAGCAACGTGCTGAGATCGGTCAACAGCAGCATCGCCAGATGGCCGGTGTGATTGTGCGAGTCCGCTCGTTCGAGTCGAGCGGCCCTGCTGACCTCAAGAAGCTGAGGGACGCCGATGGTCGCTGGCGAATCCGCCAAGGCGATTGGCGCATCATCTTGCTCCACGGCCCGATGGGACGTGGATAGTCGAGCGAATCGCCAACCGCCGTGACGCCTACGAGGCGTGACGCTAGAACTCGTACGAGCCGAGGTCGCAGTTGCCGTTGCGAGCGGAACCGCGTTGGTCGGTTGCGAGGAGTAAGTCCGGCACTCCGTCGCCGTTGCTGTCACCCACGCAGTTCACCGGCCCGGCGTTGATGGCGGGGCTCCCGGCCTGGAGCGCGTGAGTCTCGGTCAGGCCCGGCGGATTAAGCGCGAGCGGGTCGAGCAACGGCGCGACGGCGTTGATGGTGAAGCCGCAGCTCACGCCCTCTTCGAGATTCGTGCCGATCCCCGTGATAACGCCGCCGAACCCAGTCGCGCAGTCGTCACCGGCGACGGCTTGTTCGCCGATGATGCTGTTGCGGGCCTCGATGAGCCCGGCATTGGCCGCAACCCCGGAGCCGCCAAGCCCGGCCGAGTTCTCCGCCACGGTGACATTGAAGAGGTAGGTGGCAGACCCGAAAGCACCGGACACTTCGTTATAGATACCGCCCCCGCGGTCGGACGCCGTATTTCCGCTAATTGTTGAGTTATTGACGGCGAGTTGGCTGAAAAGCAGGTCGTCTTCGTTGTACAGGCCGCCACCATCGCCGGCTGTGACGTCGTTGCCGGAGACCGTTGATGCGGTGATGACGGTCGTCGAGTCTGTCAGGCGGATGCCGCCGCCTTCGCTGCCGGCGACGTTGTTGCGGACCGTGGTCGTCAAAATCTGGGCCGTCGCGCCATAGAGGTACAGTCCGCCACCGGCGGCCGCTTCGTTCCGTTGGACGAGCGAGTTCGTGATCGCCAGGGTGTTCGGGAGGTCCGGACGGGCGTCGAGGTAGTACACCCCTCCACCGAAGCCGAGCGCGGCATTGTCGCGGATGGTGGCGGTGATAGTCGCGAATGTCATGTTGTTGTCGGCGCTGACGTAGGCGCCGCCGCCGTTACCGTCGGCGGTGTTATTGGCGATGAGGGGCGCCGGTGAGCCGGAAAGCTCCAGCGACTTCGGGATGGTGTTCACACCGCCCGCAATCCAGAGGCCGCCGCCGTCGTCGGCCGCGTCGTTACGGGTGATGCGGCCGCGGCCTATGACAGTATCTCCGCCCGCGGCTACCCCGCCGCCAAAGAGCGCCGAATTCCGCGTGACCGTGGTGTTGTTGAGGGTCAGTCTGCCCGTAAAGACCATCACGCCCCCGCCCCACGCTCCGGCGGCGGTGTTGTCGCTGATCGTGCTCCGGGTGATGGTGACTTGGTCCGAGGCGTCGATGGAGTGACTCCAGATGCCGCCGCCGCCCTGAGGATAGCCGATTGCGGCAGTCGCCACGTTGCCATCGATGGTGGAATCGGCAACGGTCAGCACCGTCGAGGCCGGGAAGTTAGCCACACCGCCGCCGTTCTCGGCCGTGTTATTGGAGACGGTCGAACGGCTGATCGTCGTGGACCCCGCGTTGTATATGCCGCCGCCGTAGCCGAAGGCGGTGTTGCCGGAGATCGTGCTTGAAAGGATCACCAATGTGGCCCCCGCTTCGTTGTAGATACCGCCGCCGTTGCCGTTGTCCGAGTTGTTGTTCGTGATTTCGGAGGTCCGAACGATCAGGGTCCCGGCGTTGTAGATGCCGCCGGCGAAGTTCGACATCGCATCGTTGCCGTCGATGGTCATGTCGCGGACGGTGACGGCGCCGGTCTCGATCCGCATGCCGGCGCCGTTGATGCCGTTGCCACCGGTCAGCGTCAGCTTGCGCAGGGAGACGACCGCGGCGCCTGCCAAGACGTGGAGGCTACGTTCGTTCGAGAGCGCGGAGGGGTCGATGGTCGCGCCCGCTCCAAGCCCGATCAGCGTGAGGTCTGAGGTGATATCCAAGTCGCCGCTTAGGGCTACGTCATCGAAGCCGGCGATCGTGAGGGCGTAGAGGCCAGCGGGCAGACGGATCGTGTCCGCCCCCGCGAGCGCGTTCGCCGCGATGATCGCGCCCCGTGCGCTGCAGTCGTTGGCTGCGCCGGTGCAGGCCTGGAACGCGGGGTCGGCGCTGTCGACGAAGGTATCGACGGTGACCGTCAGGGCCGCAGCCGGCCGGGCGCCCCCGGTCAAGGCGAGCGCCCCGAGCAGCAGGATGAGGGCGGAGACGTTCACAACGCGTTTCATGGTTCACCTCTGATGTTGACAGGCGCGGCCAAAGTCTACGAGCAGGGCCCGACGATTGCCATGCCTTTCTCTGTCTCTGGCACTATGGCGCCAGCGCCGTGCAAGGTGACGGGCCACGCGAGAACGCCCGCGTCTCTTGGCGAGAGCGGGCGTTCGGCGGGATACACGGGTAGCGATTCCCTACGCGCGCGGCAGGCCAAGGCCCCTGGTCGCGATGATGTTGCGCTGGATCTCGCTTGTGCCGCCCGCGATCGTGGCCGGCACGCTGGCCAAATAGCCGACCGCGGCGGAGCCGCGCATGGGCGCGCTCTTGTCCGTGAGCACGCCCGCGAGGCCCATCATCTTGATCGCGCTCTTGGCGATGCTCTGACTCAGCGTCGTGTTGAAGAGCTTGGCGATCGACGATTCCGAGTTCGGGATGAGGCCGGCCGCCTGCATCGAAATCACCCGGTAGGCGAGTTGGGTCGCGACTTGGACGTCGATCCAGCGGTCGGCCCATTGGTGCTTCGAGGCTTGGTAGTCGGTTGGGGCCATCTCGTGTTTGTGTTCGCGCATCCAGTTGATGTTCCGCTCGACCGCTTGCCGCTGGCCCACGGCGTTGCCGATCGACGAGCGTTCGAAGTCCAGGGTCGTGGTGCCGACATACCAGCCGCGGTTCACCTCGCCGATCACGTTCTTGACGGGGACGCGGACGTCCTCGAAGAAGACTTCGTTGAAGTTGTGGCTGCCCGCGAGGTTGATCAGCGGCCGTACGGTGATGCCGGGCGTCTTCATGTCCATCAGGAGGTAGGTGATGCCGCGGTGTTTCGGGGCGTCCGGGTCTGTCCGCGTCAGCGCGAAACACCAGTCGGCGATGTGCGCGCCCGAGGTCCAGATTTTCTGGCCGTTGACGACGAAGTCGTCCCCATCGCGGACGGCGCGGGTCTGGAGGGAGGCGAGGTCGGACCCGGAGCCGGGTTCGCTATACCCCTGGCACCAGTTGACTGTGCCATCGAGGATGCGCGGAATGTGCTGCTGCTTCTGCTCCTCGGTGCCGTGCGCGATGAGCGTGGGGCCGAGCATCATGACGCCGAGGCCCCCGATTCCCGGCGCCCTCGCCTCCGCGAACTCGTGGTTGAGGATGAACTGGTCGACGGCCGTCATGCCGGCGCCGCCGTACTCGGTCGGCCAGGCCGGGGCGACCCAGCCGCGCTTGGCGAGGGCCTTGCGCCAGCTTTCGAAGCCTTCGCGCAGGGCCGGGTTGCCGCGCATTGTCATCATGCTCTCGAAGTCCAGCGTTTCGGACTGGAACACCGCGGGAAGCTCGTCCTTGAGGAAGGAGCGGATGCCCTGCCGCCATTCAGCTTGTTGTGGCGTGTCGCGCCAATCCATTTGGTCATTCTCCGTGCGAAGGTGAGTCGTGCGCTGCATCCTAACAAAAAGCGTGAGAAGGTGTCGCGTCGCACCAGAACCGATTTCGAGTCGCGTGCCCGGACGGTCTGAGCGCCGCTCGACCACTGGCGCGCTACTCGCCTAGCTTCTTCGCCCCGTCCGCTTCGCGGAGCGCGTTGAGATGCCCGAGCCAGCGGTCGAGGAGCGCGTGCCGCTGCGGGAACCGCGACTTGAACTCCTCGCTCGATTCCGGGCTCACCATCGCCGTCGCGAACGACTCGGCCGCATCTTCTTCGGGCGAGGAGAGGTCGCGCCCGCCGCGGTAGGGGGCCCCCTCCCATTGGCCGTCGGAGCGAGCCTTGCGGAGGTCGGGATAATTCTCGATCGATTCCGGATCATTCGGGTCCATCAGGTTCTCGCTGAAGTGGGCCACCCTTCCGGTCGCGGGGTGCACGAACCATCCGAAAGCATAGGGCGGGAGATTGGCCTTCTTCGGGTGGACCAGGGCCTGGACGACGTTCGCGGGAAGGATGATCTTGCGTCCGTCCGCCGTCCCCGTGGCCGCGACGTAGTGAAAGATCTCGTGGATCAGCGTGGTCTTGAAGCGGTTCTCGTGCTCCTCGGCGAAGTCTTCTTCTTCGAAGTCGGCTTCGAACTCCGGTTCCGGCTTCTGGTAGACGCTGTCCTGGATCGCGATGGCGTTATGATCGTTCGAATACTCGCCAACCGCCGTCCCCAAGTCCTCGACGCGGTGGAGGACGGCCGGTTTGGCGTTCGGGAACGACTTCAGAACGAGGCTGAGGGCCGGGTCGCTCAGGACTTCATCGATCCAGACCTGTTCCAGCGCGCTGAAGCCCTTGGAGCCCTTGGGGCCGCTTGAGTTGATGTACTGGCCCCCGCCGGCGCCTGGGAACTCCTGCTGGACTACCCCGGCTCGCCGGATGACCGTGGCCGGCCCACCCGCCGCGATCATCCGTTGGACGGCCTGGTTGCCGGCTGCTTGGCCGAGGTCGACTACCAGTGAACGGCGCTGGGCGAGAGGCATCGACGTACCGGGCGGCAGCGTCGATTTAGCAGATTG
>CAMAUF010000108.1 GCA_945861295.1 bacterium
GCTGACAGCCGAAGGCAGCTTCGTCAGCCACTAGCCCCTCATTGAGAGACAGGCCGCCGGGGCTCACGCCTCGGCGGCAGCCGATGCCCTACTTCGGGCCGCCTTGGAAGGCCAAGAGATGCTGGTGCATCCCGGCTGGGACATCCGGCAGGCCGACGGTGAACGTCCCTTCCGAGACCGGCGGGTCGACATCGAAGACCTTGTTGAACTTGTGCACCGAATCCCACGTCCCGATCGCGATCGTCAGTTCGACGATTTGCTCCTCGGAGAAGTGCTCTTTAAGCCTGTCCATAAACGCATCGTCAACGTGGTCGGCGTGGTGAAGGACGAAATCCTCCGCCAAATCCAACGCCACCTTGGTGCGCTCGGGCAGATCCGAGTTGCGGTGGTCGAGCATCTTGAGGACCATCTCCTCGTCCATCCCATTCTGCTGCGCCGCAGCAGAGCGAGCAGGCACTCAGTAGCGGCAACCGTTCAGGTTCGACGACTTCAGGCGCACGAGGTCCTTGAGCACGGGGTCCAATGTGCTGTGCGACCAGATGATCCCGTAGTTGTACATAAAGGCCTTGAAGAGATCTGGCCGGTGCATATACACCCCGCCGAACCCCTTCGCCCCGCCGACTTCGCTTACGCGTGGCATGATGTGCCCCTTTCTGACTCGCGCGGCGACCACCCTGGTCTACCTCGCCTCGCGCCATCATACGCCGTTGGTATCTCTAGCCAAGGCGCAACGCCGGAGGGTTGCCCGCTCCGGCTCACTGCCTTCGTCGAGCTCAGATCACTCGTCGTCGCCGGGGCAGCGAGCTTGGGGGACCTCACGGCTCACCACGACGTCGGGCTTCTGACCGGCGAGCCAGTTGCGCATCACCTCCAGCACCGTGTACGCCTTGCCATCGACGGTCACCGAGTCCTGGTAGGTCGAGCTCTCCGAGAAGATGGTGTAGTGCTTCAAACAGGCGGGCCCAAACACGCCGGGCGGCCGGCTGATGGCCTCGCGCTCATGCCCGCTTGCGACCCGCTGCGGTAGTACACGAAGCATCTCCGCAAGCGTCGTCCCCCAGGTGAGGCGCGTGAACGGCTTGCCATCCGGCGCCGCGAGGCCCGCTTCGATGTCGCCGGAGGAGATCAGTGTATCGCCGAGGTTCATCCGGACGAAGTACGGTGTCGTGAGGTGGTTCGTAAGGACGTGGTCCTCGTCGAAGCATTACTCCCTACTCCGGCACTGGACTCACGCCTGATAGTTCAGCTTCAGCCCCGCCACAGGCCAGTTGTCGAACGCCACCAACTGGCCCTTCGTGCTCAGCGTCACGTACAGCGTGCGTAGGTCCGGGCCACCGAAACAGCAGTTCGTCGTGAAGTAGTCGCCCGTCGCGGTGTGGGTGATGCGCGTGCCGTCGTGCGAAATCGAGGTGATGCCCCCGTTCGCCAGGGTCGCCACGAGGACGTTGCCCTCCGAATCGACGCAGAGCGAGTCGAGCATCGCCATGTTCGCCGCGCCGCCCGTGGGGGCGCTGCCGATCACCCAGCGCCGCCCTGCCACGCCCGGCCCGTTCAGTTCCACGGCCCAGACGCGGTTCGTCGGCGTCTCCGCGTAGTACAAATGCTTGCCGTCGGGGCTGAGACCGATGCCGTTGGGCCGCTCCACTCCGTACAGCACCTCCTTGATCATCGAACCGTCCGGTGACGCGTAATAGATCCCGCCGCGGTCGCTGTCGCGCGGGCGTGTCTTGCCGAGGTCGGTGAAGTAGAAGTTACCCGCGGCATCGAAGACGAGGTCGTTCGGCCCCTTGAGGGGGTAGCCGCCGCAGGAGCGGTAGAGCGTCGTCACCTCGCCCGCCATGGTGACGCGCTGGATTTGCCCGCCAATGTAGTCCGCCGGTTGCATCCCTGGCGCAACCTGTGTCGTCCCGTCCGGCAACAGGCGCTCATGCCATTCGAAGCCGCCGTTCTGGGTGACGTAGACGCAGCCGTCCGGTCCGAGGGCGGCCCCGTTCGGCCCGCCGCCAGTGGTCGCGAACAGCGACTTCGTGCCGTCGGGCTTGATGCGGGTCAGCGTCCCCCTGCGGATTTCGGTGACGAGGATGTCGCCGCCGGGCAGTTCGAGCGGACCTTCCGGGAAGGCGAGGCCGTCGGTGATGACGCGGTGGTCCATGGTGGTGCTCCTTGAAGACCTGGAACCCGAGCGCCAAAGGCGATACGTCCTTAGCACTCTCGGTCAATGCGGATACATGCTAACATCCAGACTACACCCGCGCAGGGGGCAGTTGCCGGATGCCAACCGGACCCACGATTGTGTTCATGAGCTATGCTCGGGTCGACGTTCAAGACGAGCGGGTGTTCTGGATGAAAGAGACCTTGGAAAGGGAACTTAAGGCTCACTCAGGGGACGCTGCTTGGTCAGTCTTTCTGGATACTTCTGACATCAAGGGAGGCCAAACTTGGCGCTCCGTTCTAAAAGATCATGTTAATTCATCCATGTTCTTCTGTCTCTTGATGTCTCCTTCGTACTTTAACAGTACTAATTGTCGGATCGAATTCGAAGGCTTCCTCGCGCGCGAGAAACAACTGGAACGTGATGATCTCGTATTTCCGCTGACATGGATTGCACTCAGATCTCACCAACTTCAAGATGCCCTGGTATCGAAAGCATCGGAACACCAAAGGACAGATCTTAGTGCAGTGAGAACGTCAGCCGTCGGCTCGCAGGATTCGTTCAATACCCTTTCAAGGCTGGCGGCGGATATTGTGGAGGCACGCGACCGCGGAACGCCTCTGTCGTACCAGCGCCTATGCCAAATCCTTGACGACATCGATCTGAGCGGCCTTGAGTCAACCGCGAGCGAAAGAGGTGCAATTCGCTTGCAGTCGGCTCCACATCAGCGAGGTCAACGTTATGAAGTGATCTGGTATGCCCTACAACTAGTTCGGCCCCTATCGGTAGAGCGGCTTCAGAGCGCTCTCGCGGATCCGGAATCAATCGTCAGGCTGGTTGTCGACACGTTCCACCGCTCCGGCGTGACACCGTACAGTGACGCTGAGGATCTGTTGACCTTCGGCCTATCCATGCATCAGGGGTTCGAGGCTGCGCTGGCTTTCGACTGGTCGTCCGTGTACATCCCAGAGGTCGCGCGGATCCTCAACGGTCAACGCGCAGGCGACCTCGGGAAGTCGCGATAATGAAGGCCGCGGTCAACAGCAGGACCCCAGCAGACTGAATTGGGATCGACACCGCTCCTGACTGCAAACTATCCCGCCAGCCCGGCCGCCGGTTGGGATTCGGCAGCACCGGACTGGAGTGCGCAGACGGGCGAAGTGGACTGGCGGAATCGCCAAGCCGCTGGGCACCGCCAACCGGCACGGACGCCCCGGACACGACCGCCGAACCGGAGACTTGAACGAACGGCTGAGCGGGTTCGGGCCGCGAGTAGCCGTCCGAGGCCGATGCCAGGAGCACTGGAGCGGCGGAGAGCACGGCCCCTATGGATAAGAATCCCCAAGTGAGGAGCGACCAAAGCACATACCGAATCATGAGCAACGCGCCCCTCTTGTCAAGTGCCAGCGTGCGCCAGCATGTCGTCTTCGTGCTTCCGGCGGTCGCTATGCTCGTTTTCGCTCCAACGAGTTCCGAACCGTTTGCTATCCCCAAGCTTCTTAGCGTCTGCGGTATCGCCATGGCGGGATTGTGGAGTCCCCGAAAGGCGACCATCGCGGCGAGCGCCGTCGCTGTATCAATCGTCGGGCTGCTGTCCTGGTCCTTTCCGGGCTGGATGCTTGGCGCGGCCGGGCTTCGCCAGGGGCTATTGGCGTTGATAACTCTTGGAGCAGTTTCTACGTGGGCAAGGCGATGCAACACGGCGGAGCAGGGAGGTGAGCACCTGCTCATCTCCCTGATGCCCGCCACCATAATCGTCGCCTTGTACGCGTGGGTTCAGGCGCTGGGGATTGACCCAATAGTTTGGTCGGTCCAGGCCGCTCCAGTGAGCTTCATCGGAAACTCGTCATCGCTCGGCTGCCTCATGGTCTCAATCGGATCGCTCGCTCTTCTCTCCAAATTGCATACAAGTAAGATCTTGCTGACGGTAATATTTCTAGCGTTTTCTGTATGCTCCATATCTCAGAGTAGACTCGTCCTGATCTGCACTATTGTCTCAATATCTATCGCAGTGGTCATGCTGGCGATCTCGGAACGGAGCGACATCTGGCAAATGGCCTTGAGAGTCTTGGCGGCCGCCATAGGCGTGACTACAGGCCTATCTCCGATCGGTAATGGAACTGATGTAGTTTCGAGTGGTGGACCTGGGTTCGGACTGGGATTCGGCGAATACTCCGATGACGTTCGAATAGAAATATGGAGCGGGTCAATTCAAATCATCAAAGAGAATCCTTTTACCGGAACTAGTCCTGGGGGATTCTCGGCGACATTCGGCGATCTCATAAGTGTAAATTATCCGTCGCTCTGGGAGCTTTCTGACTATGGATCAGTCGAGATTATCGTTCTGGATCCTCATAATCTGATCCTTCAGATGGCGGCGTTCTATGGTCTTCCTTGCGCGTTTGGGTGTATCGTGATGTTATCTATCTTACTCCTTCGGAATCTGCGCAACGTATTTCGTACCTCTAGGATCGCCTTGCACGCAGCAGCCATACCCATCGTATTATTGTCACTTGTGAATCCAATTGGCATACCAGAATCCGTCCTTCTCGCTGTGCTGTTTGGGCTCCTTCTTGCTCCGGCTGGTTCCCTCGCCGCGGTCGGCTTGGCCCGGAGTGCACCCAACGCCCAGTCTACGCCTGGTTGTTCAGCTTCAGACCCGCCATCGGCCAGTTGTCGTGGGCGATGAGCTGGCCCAGCGACGACAGCGTCGCGTACAAGGTCCGCAGGGCGGGGCATGGTGGTGCTCCTGTGGGTGGCTAGCGGTCGAGTCTACGCGAGGATCGGCGGGTGGGGCGAGGCGACGACGCCGGATGGATATGGCAGGTGGCGGCCCGCTGTCGAGGCCAGACCTGCGTCCGGCGAGCGGCTACACTACCCTCCATGGACCGCGACCAACTGCTCCGTAACGCCTTCGTCCCGCATTCCGCCCCGCTCGAAATCGTCCGCGCCGAGGGCGCCTACCTCTACACGGCCGATGGGCGACAGATCCTCGATGCCGGCGGCGGGGCGATCGTCACCAACATCGGCCACGGCCGCAAAGAAGTCGCTGAAGCCTACGCCAAGGCCGTCGAAGCGATCACCTACGTCGTCCCCTCCTGGATGACCAAGTACAAGGCCGCCCTGATCGAGCGGCTTGTCGCCAACTGGCTGCCGAAAGGCCTGACGCGCTGCTTCTTCACCAGCGGCGGCTCCGAAGCCGTCGAAGCCGCCCTGCGGCTCGCCCGCGCGCACCACGTCGCCGCCGGGAGGCCGGAACGGTGGAAGATCATCGGCCTCGACTTGAGCTACCACGGCGTCTCGCTCGGCGCACTTGGCGTTGGCTACCACGCCGGCCGTCGCGCCGCGTTCGAACCGATGCTGCCGGCCTTCCCGCACGCGCCGAACCCGTACGACCACGAAAACGCCGCCGCCCAGCTCGAGGCGGTGATCCAAGCCGAAGGCCCCGAAAGCGTCGCCGCTTTCATCGCGGAGCCGATCGTCGGGGCGGCCGGCGGGGCGATGGTCCCGCCGCCCGAGTATTGGCCGCGCGTCCGCGAAATCTGCGACCGCTACGGCATCCTGATGATCGCCGACGAGGTCATGACCGGCTTCGGGCGCACCGGCAAGCGCTTCGCTATGGACCACTGGGGCGTCACGCCCGACATCCTGGTCGGCGGCAAGGGGCTTGCCGGCGGCTACGCGCCTATCGGCGGCATCTTCACCAGCGACGCCGTGGTCGCCCCGCTCGCCGAACGCCGTGAAGACCTCATGTTCTATACCTTTTCGGGGCATCCAGCGTCCTGCGCCGCCGCTGAAAAGGTACTCGAGATCATGGAGCGTGAGCAGTTGGTCGATCGGGCCGCCGCGATGGGCGTCGAACTGCAAATGACGCTGATGCCGCTCGCCAGCCACCCGAACGTGCTCGAAGTCCGCGGCCTCGGGCTCATGCAGGGCCTCGAACTGGTCCGTGACCGCACGACGGGCGAAACGTTCCCGCCGGCGCGCCGGTTCGCCGCCTCCGTCACCGCCGCCGGCCTCGAACGGGGCGCCTGGCTTTACCCCTGCGGCTCCGGCGCGCACCCGGACTGCATCCTCCTCGGCCCACCTCTGACCATCACCGGCGACGAGGTCGCGGTCATCGGCCAAGTGCTATTCGAGTCGATCGAGGCCGCCTTGGGTTAGTCCGAACTGCCGACGCGCTCCTGGAACACCCGGTCGCCGCGCTTACCGCGGTACACACGCATGTCAATGGCGCGGATCACTTTCGGCGTCAGCTTGAAGAGCAACCGAGGCTCGGTTTGCATGTTCGCGAAGAAGCGTTCCACCGCTTCGGCATTCGCCGCGTCGCCGCGGCCGACGTACTTCTCGGCCAGCTCGCGCGAAATCGGCCAGATATCGAAGGCCGGCCGCTCAAGCGTCTCGCAGACGCCGTCAAACTCGACGTGGGCCGTGAAAGGCGGCCCTGACTCGATGCAGAGCGAGGAGCGCCCGTCCCGCTTGAGCTGTTGGCACCAGACGCGCGTCGTCGTCCCCGTGATCCAAATGGCGCCGTTGGCGTAGCCATGCTCGCCCTCGCGCGTGCCATCGGGCTTCCACAGCCACCAGATCGGGACGGTATACGGCGACCCATCGCGACGCAGCGTCGCGATCACGCCGACGTGTGGCTCTCGCAGGTACTCGTCGAGGTCGTCAGCCTTCATGCGGGGCATGGCGGTAGTGTACGTGTCGCAGAGGACGCCCGTCACATCGGCACATAGATGACGCGCTCGACTACGTCCTCAGGGCCGCCGGCCAACGACAGTATGGTCAGGCTTTCGATGAGATTGGATGAGAAGGCCGGCCATCCCAGCGCAGTCACGATTACTGTGCTGCAGAGCAGTGCGCACTCGAGGTGCATGCAGGAAAGGGATGACCGGGATGAAGAAGGATACCGAGACCTTGGTAGGTTGGAAAGTCACAGGAAGGGCC
>CAMAUF010000109.1 GCA_945861295.1 bacterium
GACGATGAACGTCCCAGCCGTCACGAGGACGACTCCGGTGACGAAGAACATCTCGGGGCCAGCGTTCAAGGTGCCCGTCAGCGCGGAGGTGCGGCCGCCGGGGATGAGATACCAACAGACCAGCAACAGCGAACTCGCGATCGTGAACACTGGCCGGGCCGGCACGTTGAAGTAGGTCAGCGTCAGCGCGGCCCAAAGCGCGACGAAGGAGAGCCCGATCGCGAAAGGGGCCGCCTGATTGACATCCAGGCCCCAAGCGATCAGCACGCTTCCGGCCAGGAGGCCGACGATGCCCAGACCCATGTTCCAGGCCACGGGCCGCTTGGCGTCTTGCAGCGCGATCAGGATGGCTCCGACAGCCGGGGCGATGATCCCGAGCACGACGAGCCAGCGCGGGACACTCGACGGCTTGCGATCACGGAGGAGACGCACGATGAGCACCGCGAGGAAGTACCCCACCAGGATCGCCACGCCGACGCCGATGACGGCGGTGATGCCGCCCACCCAAATCGGCCATTTCGGCAACGAGTCTCCGACTTTGCGGTCGTCCCGCGCCGCCCCGAAGTTGTGTCCGCGCAGCATCCCGATCCAAGGCCCGGCCAGGGGCAGGACAAGCCCGCCGAGCACCAGGTAGAGCATCGCGAGCGGGAATTGCCACAGCGCCAACAGCCCGAAAATCAGCAGGGCCCCGAACGCCGCCATGCCATTCAGCCCGGCGCGCAGGTAGCCGAAGACCGTCGCTCGCTCCGGGTCCGGGAGGTGCGACTCCGGCAGGTCGCGGATAGCGGCGACGATGTTCAGCCGGCTCGCCCGCCATGACGCCAGAAACACGACGATGAAGGTCACGATGATCCCGAGACAGAACGCGATGATCAGGCTGCGCGGCGTCGCGTGAAATTGCAGGTTGAAGCCGATGCTGGTGTCCCCAAGGCGGAAGTTGATGAACGAGATCATCAGCATCGACGTGCCGATCCCGGCGAAAAGGCCGACAACGGCAGCTCCGAGGTCGTAACCCATCCCCTCCGCGAGGAAGCTCTCCACGATCTGCCGACGCTTGGCGCCGACGGCGCGGGCCATGCCCATCTCCGGCTTCCGCTCGGCGGCGAGCATGATGAAGATCAGGAAGATGAGGAGCACGCCCGCCGCGATCGAAAAGAGGCCGAGCAACACAAAGACCGAGGTGAAGATGTTGCCAAGGAGTTCGGCGATTTCCACGAGGTCCTGCTTCCGGGTTTCGACCGCGTAGAAGCCGCCAGGCAGGGCCGCCTCGACCTTCGCCTCGACCCGGTCCGACTTGGCGATGCCGCCACGCGTCGAACCATCGTTCGAGATCAGGACAAAATCGGCGCTGCCGATGCGGCCCGTCAGTTCCGCCAGGAAGTCGAAGTTGACGAGCGCGCCCTCACGCGGGTCCGGCTCCACCGTCCCACCGAAGATCGTGTTGGGCGTGATCGCCTTGACCGTGAGTTCGACGAGTTGTTCGCCGTAAATGAGGACGATGGTGTCGCCGACCTTGCCGTCCAACTCCTTCGCCAACGCGTTGTTGATCGCGATCTCAGCGCGTCCGAGTTCGAATCGCTTGCCGGCGGCGTCTTTCAATCCGCCGAACGGCTCCAAGTCCGCGGGACGGAAGCCGGTCACGCGGAGGTTCGCTTGGTTCAGTCGCGTCCGGGCGTTGACCGCGGGCAGCCATTCGCGGTTGTAAGGCACGAAGCCATGGATGTCCGGGTCATCCTTGAATTCTTGCGCGAGCCGGTCGACCTCCGAGAGCGGGATGACCGCCTTGTCCTGCGCAACGGGGTGCTCTTCGAGGTCCCAGCCAAGCACCTCGTCGACGGGGCCGAGAATCGTGTAAACCTCGTCCGTGAAACTCCGCGTCAGCGTGTCGCCGGTGCCGAAGGCCGCGGTCACGATCAGGGTCGACAGCATGAGCCCAACGATGATCAGCGAAGTTTGGGCGGGCCGGCGTGGAATATTGCGCAGGCCCGTCTTGAACATGACGGGGTTGCGGATCGCGATGAACGCGACGAAGGCGAAAATCGCGGCCGTCACGGCAACGGCGCCGCCGGCGATGTAGGTCAGGGAGATGCCAAACAGTTCGCTCACGCAATCATCCTCATCAAAATCGACTGGGCTCGTCAAGCCTGGCTGGCCTGGCTGCGGCTGTGCGCCGCCCGGAAGGGTGAGCGGGAATCAGCCGAAGCGCATCCGCCAATGGTCACATTTGTGGTGCTATTCGATGACTTCGATGGTCATCGGTTCGGAAAGGCCCTCGCGGGTGAAGCCCCAGGCCCGCCAGCGGATACTCTCGGCGGCGAGCGCGGCCTCGTCGACGTCCCAATGCGGGGCCGTGGCGAGGTCGAAATCGGCCGCGCGGCCCGGCCCCAGTTCTAGCAGCCGAGCGCGGCAGTCGACCGCCGTCCGCGCGATACGCTCGATATCGAAGCCGAGCGCCGCGGGCCGGTACGTCTCGAGGTACTCCGCGGCTGTCCTCAGGAGTCGCTCGGCGCCAGCGTAGTTCGCCCGGGAAAGATGGACGAAGGCGGCGGCAAGCTGGATGAGCCCCTTGTAGAGGTCACGCACCTCGCCAGCTTCTTCCTGCCAGATCTCCTCAAGCGTTTCGTGACAGTCGTAATACTGACCCGCGTTGAACTGATCGCAGGCGATCCGGAGGTTGCCGGCGACGGTGATGACTTTCGCGACCCGGCCCCGGGCATCGCGCGCGCGCAGTGGCATCGGTCGAGGGTAGCGGGGGTGCGCCAAAGACGCGCGGTCGCGACAATAGTGGCGCCGCTTGGAGGAATGCCCGAACCATGGCCGACGCACACGCTCCGGAAGACCCAAACGCCGCCCCGATGCATCACGAAATCGTGAGCGACTTCTCGCCGATCCATGTGGTGATCTGCGGCGTCCTCGGTGTTTTGGCCACCCTGGCCGGAATAATCGTGGGCGTGATCGCGGTGAATGATTAACGGCGCTACCACGTTTGCGGATTTTCTCCGCTACTTCACGTAAGGACGCTCGCACGACGCTCAGGCTGTGTATGATCCGAAAATGGAACGCGCCTGCCTCGCCGCCCCCGGAAGCCGCATCCTCCTCCGCGCCACCAAGTACGACGGGTCCGCTCACTGGATTCAGCCGTTTCGCGTCGTCTCAGACGATGGCACACTCCTCGTCGCCCAGTACGCGGCGAAGATGCCCATCTACACGAGTCGCGGCGAGTTTCGCTCGCCCTACGATAGCCGCGTCTATTTCTGGCGGGACCGCTGGTACAACGTCTTCCGGCTTTCGCGGCCCGGTTGCGCGCTCGCCCTCTGGTACTGCAACGTGACCACACCGCCACGTCTCGAAGGCGACCAACTGGGGTACGTCGACCTCGACCTCGATGTCGCTGTGCGGCCGGGTGGCTGCGTCGAGTTGCTCGATGAGGATGAGTTCGCGCTCCACCAGCGCCGGTACAATTATCCACTGGACGTGATCAGCGCGGCGCGCTCGGCGGCCAATCAGGTCGCCCAACTCGCCCTCGGCAACGGTTTCCCGTTCGACCTGGGTTAGGGAGTCATCGACTAACCACTCGCGAATGAGCGGTACGGGCCGCGACGTACACGGAGCGGACGGATGTCGCGGCGAGCGAACGTCGGCTAAGTGGCCGAGGCTGTACTATCCCTCAATGGCAGCCACCACAGAAGAGGCGAACCTTCCCCAAGGCGATGTCGCCGTCCTGGTCGACTGGGAGAACCTGAAGTTCAGCCTTCAGGAGCGGGGCCGGCGCCCGAACGTCACCGCTTTGCGGCAGGCGGCCGAGCGTTTCGGCCGCATCGTCTATGCCCGCGCCTACGCCGACTGGCAGGACCCCGTCCACGCCGGTGACCCGGCCAGCCTCTACCTCGCGGGCCTTGAGCCCGTCTACGTCCTCACGAAGAAGTACAGTGACGATTCCGGCATGACCCGGATCAAAAACTCGGCCGATGTGAAGCTAGCGACAGACTGCATCGAAGCAAGCCACCAGTTCCCGAACATCGGCACCTACGTCATCGTCACCGGCGACCATGGCTTTATCCACGTCGTCAACACGCTGCGCCCGCGCGGCAAGCGTGTAATTGTCATCGGTGTGAGCTGGACGACGGCGGCGCAACTGACCGAGCAGGCCGACGTTGTCCTCTACTACGACATCGACGTCGAGCGCGTCCGCGTGGAGGGAGAACCCGAGCCGCCGCCCCCGAGCGCCGCCACCAAGAAGGTCTCGCCGGTCTTCGCTCAGACGGCCGAAACGGCGGTTATCCATCTGCGCTCAGAGGGCGCGCGCGAAGGCCTCGACCAGCGCAAGATCGCCGAAGTCCTCGAACTCGTCCTCGTGACGGTGCGGGAATACCGGAAGGATCGCCGCGAGATTTCGGTCTCGTTGCTCGGCCAGGAGCTCCAAAAGCGGATGTCGCAGACGGAGTTCTCTCAGCACGTCCGAGGCAAGGCGCGCGTTTTGGCGCAGGCCCTCGCCAATCATGGGCTGATCAAGATCATCCAGCGCGACTTTATCGACTGGATCTACCTCTCGGAGGAGCCGGAGGAGCTGATTCGCGCCGAGATCCCGCCGCAGGTGGAGCTGCCCCGCTACGACTACGGCGGGTATGTCTACACGGATCTGCCGATCGAGAAACGCGAAGCAATCATCTTCGCCATTCACGATGAGCGGAACAAGCCCGGCACCGCCTGGCTCACCTTCAAACGGCTGATAAGCGTCGTCCAGCCGATTGTCGGCCGCGACGACGAAGCCGTGAAGAATTTGTTGAACAACATGACGACGATCGGGGTCGTCCGGTTCGACATCGACCGCACGGGGCGCGACCCCGAAACCGGCGGCTCGTACAACTTCCGGACCTTCGCTATCGACCTCGCCCACCCCGACGTCAAGAAGGCGCTGCGGCTCCAATAGCCCGGCCGGGGCGCGACGCAAGCCTTAGGAGCGCAGATGAGCGACAGCTTCCACGCAATCGTTGCCGACCTCGCGGCCGAACACGCCGCCCTCGCCCAGGCGCTGGAGGGTGTCCCCTTCGAGCGCTGGGAGAAGGAGACGCATGCGCCCGGGTGGGCCGTGCGCGACCATGTGGCCCACTTGGCGCAGTTCGATGACGTCGCCCGCTTGGCGATCGAGGATGAGGAGCGCTTTCAGGCTCAGGCCCGCGCGCGCCGGCCGGAAGCGCCGGGGGCCGACCCCGCCTACATGGTCGAGGCGCGCCTGAAGCCCGCCGCGGAGGTCCTGGGGTGGTGGCATGAGGCGAACGAGAAGCTGGTGGCCGCGGCACAGCGGATCGACCCAGCCCGGCGTCTGCCATGGTTCGGGCCGCCGATGGCCGCGACTTCGTTCATCACGGCGCGGCTGATGGAGTGCTGGTCGCACGGGCTCGACGTCGTCGACGTCGCGGGCGGCGAACGCGAACCAAGCGACCGCCTCCGGCACATCGCCCACCTCGGCGTGCGCACGCGCAACTTCTCCTACGTCACGCGCGGGCTGGAACCGAACGCGACGCCGATCAAGGTGGAACTCGTCCTCCCGTCCGGCGAACCGCTGCTCTTCGGCGACGCCCAGGGCAAGCAAAGCATCCGCGGCCGGGCGATCGACTTCTGCATGGTCGTGACGCAACGGCGGCACTACCTCGACACCGGGCTCGAAATCGACGGCGCCGACGCGGAGGAATGGATGCGCCTCGCCCAAGCGTTCGCGGGCCCGCCGGGGGCCGGCCGGACGGAAGGCCAGTTCGCGAAGGGCTCCTAGCCCCGACAGGCCTCGAGGGGAGCGGTTTCGGACCCGCGCACACTCGCTCGCATCCAGTCTGCGCCTGTTGTCCTAAACGGACAGTCTCCTGGCCGCCGCCCACAGCACCCGATCCCCTCGTCGCGAAATTAGGCGCCAGGTTTCGAATTCGGCCACGACCGACCAGCGCATCACGCGGGGCCGGCAGGTCGCCGGAACAGCCCCTCCTGGGCCACCGAAACCACGCGCACGCCATCGCGCGTGTACATGCCGCCCCAGATCAAGCCGCGCGCCGCGTGCGCGACCGGACTCTCGGTCGCGTAGAGCAGCCATCCGTCGAAACGGGGCGGGTGATGCCACCAGATCGCGTGGTCGAGGCTCGCGGTCGCGCCGCCGGGTTGCCACATCCCGAGGACGGTCGCGACGGTCGCGATCGTGCCGCTGTCGCTGAAGTAGGCGATGGCCGCGGCGTGGGCGATCGGGTCTTCGGGGAGCGGCCCCACGGGCTTGCCCCAGACGAGGCGCTTGGGCAGCCGTTCCGTCAGTGGCTTCGGTCCGCCAGCTTCGCCCGCGACGACCGCGATCGGGTTGACCCACTTGTGATGGAAGCGCTCGCGCTGCTGGTCTGGCGCGGGGCCAAGCGTCTCCCACCAGCTAGGCTGGCCTTCGGGCGGGAGGGCCTCGGGCATCGGCTCTTGGTACGCGACGCCTTCTTCGGGCGAGACGAAACTGAGCGATGCCTCGAAGATCACGTCGCCGCCGTCCTGGTAGGCGGTGACCCGGCGACCGGTGAAATTGCGGCCGTCGCGGATCCGTTCGACGCGGTAGTCGATCGGCTTGGCCGGCCGCCCAGCGCGGAGAAAGTAGCCATGCATCGAATGGATCGTGCCAGAGGCGACGGTGCGCCCAGCCGCCACGACGGTTTGGGCGAGCACAAGGCCCCCGAAGAGCCGGCCCTCGTCTTGTTCGGTGACTCCTTGAAACGTGTCGGCGCCCGTGGGGCGGAGGTCGAGCACGCGCAGCAGATGCGCGATGGCGGGGTCGATCTTGGTCATAGGTTGATGCTCAGCCACCGGGCCGAAACGGGGAAGACGAGACCGCAAAGCCGCGCCCTCGTCACGTTCGCCTAAGTACGCGACTCACCCTGGCTCGCTCTCGCCGCGGCGGGGGAGCGAGGCCGCTTCAGACTGCGATGGATCTCGCGCGAGGCGTGCGACCCAGAG
>CAMAUF010000110.1 GCA_945861295.1 bacterium
CCGCGCGGTGGGATGAGCTTGGGTTGTCGGGCGGAGCATAGGCCATCGAGGGAACGTGAGACAAACCGCCAGGTTCGGCGGCTCCGGCCTTTAGTAGGCGTAGCAGGTGACCGCTCGCTGATCCACAATCGAGGCATGGTAGAGAGTTCGTCCGGCGCCTTGACTGGCGCCCGCCAAGTCGATCATGTCTCGACCTTGCGAGCGCGACGCGTCCAGTTGGAACGAGAGGCGGAGGTGCGGTTCGTGCGGCGTCGCGAGGACGCGTGGACGCTCGCCCGCGAAACGGCGGCGACGCTGCGCGGCGACTATGGCGCTTCGCGCGTGCTCCTCTTCGGATCTCTCGCAAAAGGCTACTTCGGCCGCTGGTCGGACGTGGATGTCATCGTCTTCGGCATCCCCGCGGACCGACGCGCCCAGGCGATAGCCAGCCTCTCGATTGAACCTGAACCGTCGAACCCGGCGCACCTCGGGCTCGATCTCCTGGCGGCCGAAGAACTGGCGCCGGACTTCCTCGCGGCCGCGGAGCGGGACGGAATCGAACTCGATGGTCGCTGAACAATGGCTCATTCTCGCGGCGCGTTAGCGGCGCCCGCCAGGAATCCGCTAGCCAGAAGGGTGAGCCCGCTGGCGGGGCCCGTCGCTGGTAGCTCAGGGCTCTGTTGGCGCGGTTGGCTTGGGCTCAGAGGGCGATTTTGATGACCGCGCTTGGCCCCACGCGCACCTCTTCGTCGATGACCCACATCCCGCGCGTTGCCTCAATGTGGGTGTGCGAACCGCGGGCGCAGTCCGAATCGTATTCGCCACCGCCCTCTGGGCCGAGGAATCCAAGATGGCCATCCGGACTGATTTCGGCGCCAACGGCGACTTTGACCGGGTCGAGATGCGAGTAGAGCACCCAGGCCCCGGAGTTCAGCCACTCAGCGGTCCCAGCGGACCGGTACTCGAGGCGCAGCTGGACTTTTCGCCCGCCGTCGGCGACCACCCCGGATGCGCAGGCATCCCCGATAACGGTGACAACGCCGCGGATTTCGTAATGCGGCGGCGGGCTCACGGCGAACCGCACCGGCTTTCCTTGGCTCGATCCAGCCGCGCTGTCCAAATCGCAGGAACGATTGCCGCCGTACGGGACGTGGTGTCCTTGGGCCGAAGAACTGGTCACAACGCAGTCCTCAGACAGCGGGTTGAGGATTTCGATCACACCCTTCACCGGAGGGGCAACGGGAAGTTTGAGGACTTGGTTGACGGAGAGCGAGAAGGGCGGCGTCATAGCGTTGGCCGCGGCGATGTCGTGCCAGTTGAGCCCGAGTTTGGCCCCGATCCCGGAGAGCGTGTCGCCGGTTACGACTGTGTAGGTCGGCTGCGGCTCGGGCGCGCCGGTGCGGTCTTCGGGCGGGGCCTTCGGTGGTCCCATGACCGGGTCGAGTCCGGGCGGTTCCTCTGTGACCGCCCGGACGCCGTCGACGGAGATGTAAGCGCCATGCACGAAGCCAGGGCCGAGCGGCGTCTCCACGCGCCGCCAAGCGTCCGCGGGCGGGGCGGCGGCGGCTGTGATGGTGACCTGTTGTCCCTGAGCCAGCAGGCCGAGGAACTTGCCGTCGCGCGACGGAGCTTCGCGGAGATTAAGCCCATCGGCGGGCGTGACGGTCGCGATGCGGTTGCTCATTCGATTATCCCTTCCCGGTCGGCCCGGCGGCTGGGCTGTGCGCCCCGTCGTCGCTCGGCGGCCCAGCTGCTCCGGCCGTCCCCGCTCCGTTGGCCGGGTTTGCGCCTTGCGGCACCGCCTTGAGGCCGATGTAGCCGCTGTGGCTAATCAGGATGATTCCGACCAGCCCTTCGTTGATGGCTGGAAGAGAAGTCACCGTTGCGGCATCAACGAACTGTGACCAAACCAGCCAGCCGTAAACCATGACGACGATCACGGTGAAGTAGAGCGCTTGGAGCTTGCCCAGGTCCACGATGTCCTTGGTCGCCTCGGTTTCTCCCTGAATGAGGTCCGAGATGCGCGCGCGGGATGGGTCGACGACGGTCCGGCGGTCGGCCGGATCGGCCGCATTTGACCTGCGCGAGCTTTTCGATCTTGTAGAGGCGGTGGGCGGAGTCGTTGTAGGATTTCACGACCGTGGCCGCAAACAGCGTCGAAGCGGAGATCCCCATCAGCGCCAGCAACTCGCCAGGAATCGCCACGTCACCCGGGTCTGTGCTGCCGTTGGCAACGTTGATGAGGACGGCCGTACTCCAGGCGCCTGCCACGACCACCGTCCAGGCGGCCATTTGCAGCCGCGAGAGGCTGACGCGGCCGCGAAAGTCGATGAACACACCGAGGTATGTCCCTTTAATGGCCACCCCGGCGAAGAGGAGCGCGACGAGGAGCAGGCCCATCACCGCCCCGAAGTCGGCGCCGCGCGCCTTGGCGCCGTCGAATTGGTGCGGAATGAGCCACCCCGCAACGCCCGCCAGCACCAGCGTCAAGATAGTCAGCAGGCCGAAGGTCCTGCTCCGAGTGCGGTCTGACACGAGACTCTCCGTTCGAACGGCGCTGATTCTGGCGATTGCTTGCCGTCCATCGCCCCGTCTCCGCCGGTTCGAGCGGAGACTAGACCGGACAGATCCGGACATGCAAGGGGTTTGGTGCGAGGGCGGGCGCTTGTTGTGTGAGCTGGTTCACACAACGGGCGCGGTTCAGTAGCCTCGGCTGTCCCAGAGGATGTCGCCGACGCCCGTGAGCTTCGCGTGGTAGCGCGCCGCGACGAAGAGCAGGTCGCTGAGGCGGTTGAGGTACGGCACCACGAAGGCGCCGACGGCCTCGTCGCGCGTCAGCGCGATGGTCAGGCGCTCGGCCCGGCGGCAGACCGTGCGGGCGACATGCAGTTGCGCCGCGACGGGGTCGCCTCCGGGCAGAATGAAGCTCTTCAGCGCTTCGAGGTCGTCGTTCCAGGCGTCGATCCAGCCTTCGAGCTGGTCGATGTGCCGCTGTTCGATGCCGGGGACTTGGAAGCGCTTCTTGTCCTCTTCCAGGATGCAGAGGTCGCTCCCGGCGTTGAAGAGCACCTGTTGGATGACGAAGAACTGGGGTCGCATATCCTCGCGCATGCCGAGGGCGACGGCGACGCCGACGACGCTGTTCAGTTCGTCGACCGTCCCGTATGCCTCGATCCGGAGGGAGTCCTTGGCGACGCGCTGGCCGCCGCCTAGGGCCGTCGAGCCGTCGTCGCCGGCGCGGGTGTAAACACGGTTGATGTGGACCATGAGCCGAGGGTAGCGACTCTGACGGTGCGGTCACGGCGGCGGGGGGATCAGCGCTCACTGCTCGCTTCTCACCTCCTCGTGACCGCACCCAGCGAGCCTGCCACAATGTCCCCAGGAGGCCCCGATGGCGAACCCGGCCCAAAAGTGCATCCGCTGTTACGCGACGTTCGACGGCAAACCGTACCTGATGGCGAACCGGCCGTACTGTTGCCAAAGCTGCTCCGTTGGTTCGGCCTGCGAACACCAGGGCGTCAAGCGGGGGACGAACGTCCGCCGGTACGACTCGATGTTCGACCGCTTCCGGGAAACGGCCCGCCACCAAACGCCATGGGACACTGAGCGGGTGAAGCAGTGAGTTGGCCAGCGCTCCGCGTTGGCGAGGCCCTGCCGCCCTATCAGGTGACGGCCTTCAACGGGGCGGCCCAGTCCGACAACAAGATTCACGACGATGTGGTGGCGCGGGAGTACGGCTTCGCGGGCGGCCTCGTCCCGGGCGTGACCGTGCACGCCTACATGACGCGGCCAGCGATCGGGGCGTTCGGCCTGCCATGGCTGGAACGCGGCGCGATGTCATCGCGGTTCCTCAAGCCCGTTTACGAAGGCGAGTTGGTCACGGTGGAGGCGCGCGTGACCGATGCCTCCGATGAGCGGGTCACCATCGCGCTGACGGCCAAGAACCCGACCGGCGTGGAGTGCGGCGTCGGCAGCGCCACCTTGCATCGCGACCCGCTGGCGGCGCCGGAGATACGCGATTTTCCCGAAGCACCGCGCCCCACCCCACGGCCCATCGCCTCCGCGAGTGTCTTCGCTGGCCTCGACGTCCTCGGTTCGCTCAGTGAAGTCAATGAGTTGGGCCGCTGGGAGAAGTTCCTCGCCGAAGCGAACGACCCCGGTGAGCGCTTTCGCGGTCCGGAGGCGGTCGCGCATCCTGGTTACTTGATCCGGCTGGCGAACACCGTGCTGGTCGAGAACGTGTTGCTCGGCCCTTGGATCCACGTCTCCAGCGAAGTCCAGCAGCTTGGCCCGGCCCACCTTGGCGAGACCCTGACGACACGCGCACGCGTGCTTGGGACGTTCGAGCGGAAGGGCCACAAGTTCGTGGAACTCGATGTGCTGATCGTGTCGGCGGAGCGCCCCGTGATGCGCGTCCACCACACCGCGATTTACGAGCCACGGCGCAACGGGTGAGGCCTAGCTGCGGACGCGGAACGGGGGCTTACGACGACGTTGAGGGAAGCGGCCGAAGAGTACCTCGCGCGGATCGGCAAGCCTGGCGAGAAGGTGTATTGCGAACTCTCCTCCGCGGTCGAGGCCATCGACGATGTCGCGAAGGCCGTCGATGCCGGCCTCGTCGTGGTCACGTCGCATGGGAAAGGGTTTGCGGCCCGGATCGCCCTCGGCAGCGTGACGGAACGCGTGCTGCATACCGTGAAGCGGCCCGTGCTGATCGTGCCCGTGACTGGTTCGTAGAAGCGGGGTACAACGGGCCTGCCTCCCCCGAAGGCTCGCGAAAGGACGCGCACGTGAAGTTCGGCATCTTCTATGAACTGCAGCTCCCCCGGCCGTGGGGGCCCGACGACGAGCATCGCCTCGTTAAGGACGCCCTTGCCCAGGTCGAATTGGCCGACCAACTCGGCTTCGACTACGCCTGGGAGGTCGAGCACCACTTCCTGGAGGAGTATTCGCACTCGTCCGCGCCGGAGGTCTTCCTGGCCGCGGCGAGCCAACGTACCAAGCGCATCCGGCTGGGCCACGGCATCATCCAGCTGCCGACGAACCACCCGGCGCGCGTCGCCGAACGGGTTTCGATGCTCGACCTCGTCAGCGATGGCCGCGTCGAGTTCGGCATCGGCGAAGGCTCCAGCGTCACCGAGCTGCACCCGTTCGAGCGGCGCTTCCGCGACAAGCGCGCCGTCTGGGAAGACGCTGTCCGCGCGATCATGCCGATGTTCGGCGACCACGGCGTCGAGTATCACGGCGAGTACTTCGATTTCCCGCTTCGGAATGTCCTGCCGAAGCCGATCCAGAAGCCGCACCCCCCACTCTGGGTGGCCTGTTCGCAGCTCGAAACGATCGAGATGGCGGGCCGCCGCGGGATCGGGGCGCTGGGCTTCCAATTCGTCAGCGCGGAGGCGGCGCGGGCCTGGGTCCACGCCTACTACAACGCCTTCACGAAGCATCTCGAGAAGCTTGGCGATTACCAGGCGAACCCGGCCATCGCCATCGTCAGCGGCTTCATGTGCGCCAAGACCGACGAGGAAGCGCGCAAGCGGGCCGAAGGCTGGACATTCTTCCAGTTCAGCTTGATGTACTACAACACGCACGGGCCGGTCGTGCCGTACACGGTTAACCTCTGGGACGAATACCAAACCTGGCGGCAGACGCCGAAGGGCGAGGAAGCGGGCAGCCGTAGCACCGGCCTGATCGGCTCGCCGGCGACGATTCGCGAGCGCCTCCAGAAGTTCGTCGATTCCGGCGTGGACCAGATCATCCTCCTGAACCAGGCGGGCAAGAACACGCACGAGCATATCTGCGAAAGCCTCGAGCTTTTCGCCGCGGAGGTCATGCCGGAGTTCCACGCGATGGAGCCGAAGCACCAGGAGTGGAAACGCGGCGTGCTCGCGGGCGAGATCATGCTTGACGAAATCGACACGAAGCCGTATTGGGCGCCATCGAACCAAACGCCATCGAGCAGGCTCAAGGCCGAGGGGATCGCGCCGGCGACGGTGGGCTCCCCGGGCTGAGGCAGCGGCGGAATGTAGCGGCTTTGCGCGCCGCTCCAAGATCGGCTTGAATACGAACAAATGTACGTCGTAGGCACCGCGGGCCACGTTGACCATGGCAAGAGCACGCTCGTTCGCGCCCTCACCGGGATCGACCCCGATCGGCTGCGCGAGGAGAAGGAGCGAGGGCTCACGATTGACCTCGGCTTCGCCTGGCTGACGCTGCCCTCCGGGCGGGAGGTCAGCATCGTCGACGTGCCGGGCCACGAGCGTTTCATCAAGAACATGCTCGCGGGCGCGGGCGGCGTCGACCTGGCGCTGTTGATTGTCGCCGCCGACGAGGGCCCCATGCCGCAGACGCGCGAACACCTCGCTATCCTCGACCTGCTTGATGTGCCGGCCGGGCTCGTGGTCATCACCAAGTGTGACCTTGCTGAGCCGGACTACATCGACCTCGTCGAAGCGGAGATCGAAGACACCTTGCGGGACAGTCGGCTCCGGGGGGCGCGGATGGTGCGGACGGCGGCGTCGACGGGCGCGGGGCTGCCCGACCTGCTCGCCGCAATCGACGCCGCCTTGGAGCGGACGCCGCAGAAGCGCGACCTCGGCCGTCCGCGCCTACCGATTGACCGCTCGTTCACGATTCAAGGGTTCGGGACCGTCGTAACAGGGACCCTGGTGGACGGCTCCCTGGAGGTTGGCCAGGAGGTCGAACTCCAGCCGGGAAAGGTCAAGGCGCGGGTGCGTGGGCTTCAGCGACATAAGACCAAGGTCCAGCGGCTAGAACCGGGCACACGCGCGGCCGTCAACCTCTCGGGCATCCACGCCGAGGATGTCCGGCGGGGGATGGTGCTGGCGCTGGCTGGCGGCCTGACCGAAGTCTTCGCGGTCGATGTGAAACTGCGGGCGACGAAGCTACTCGCCCATCCGCTGAGCCACGAAGCTGGCGTGACGTTCCTGGCTGCGACCGCCGAATCGGAG
>CAMAUF010000111.1 GCA_945861295.1 bacterium
GGACTGTCACAGGCGCATTCAACAGGAGCGCGGGCAACAAGCAACGAGCCGGAACCCGAGGGGCGCCGGACGCGCGATCGCGGTATCTTCCCAGGCATGAGTCAACAATTTCTCGCCTCGCTCCAGAACCGTATCCGGGCCATGAACACGCTCTGGGAACGGGCCGCCTTGGACCTCACCCTCGAACAGGTGAACCACCACGAACGCGAGGGCGTGCTGCCGCTCGCGTTCAGCTTCAGCCATGCCATGCGCGCCCAAGACCAGACGATCAGCGCGGCGTTTCTGCGCGAGCCGCCCTTGTGGGACCGGGGCGGGTGGGCCGTGAAGGTCGGTGTCACGGTCGACCGGCTCGGCCGCGAGCAGAGCGTGGGCGAGATGGAGCTGCTCCGTTTCGGTGACTTCGACGCCTACAGAGGGTTCCAAGCCGAGGTGATCGCGCGGACGGCCGCGGTGCTGGGCCAGCTGACGGAGGCCGACCTCGCCTACGTCCTCATGCCGCAACTGCCAGCGAACGCGTTGCAAATGTTCGCGGCGATCGTGGTCGGGCCCGGCAACCCCTTCACCAAGCTCGACGCGTTGGAGTGCTGGGTCTACCAGCACGGCCTGCGGCACATGGGCGAAGTCGAGCACGGTCGCGCGCTCGTCGGCCTAGGCGGGATGACGAGCTGACGGGGTTTGATTGGAGGCCTCACGGATCGGAAAGGCTCGTGTGTATCGCAAGTCAGACGGGATCGCCCACCTCGTCTGCGAGGCTGTACGGGCCTACTGCTGGTTCCACCGCGTCGGGTAGGTGTGACGGAGGAGCCACTCTTCAGGCGGAGGGGTAGGAGCCTTCAGCCCATCAAGGAGACTCGGCTGCGGCAGAGATGCCGGAACATGCGGTACGAGTCATTCGGCGAGGTCATGCGTGCGTTCCTTCATGGCCCCAGCCATCGGTGACGGCTGCGGCGATGATGCGTTCGCGAATGCCGGGGAGGTGGGCGCCGAACCGTGCCCAGGTGACCTCCTTGGCGTGCGCGAGCTGGCCAATCACTATGGCGGGGTGGACGCCGACCTGCATCGCAAAGCGCTTGACCTCGGCCAACGTGAAAGCGGGCCGCTTCTGGTCGATAAACGCTTTCATTCGCTCGCTGGGGATGAGCGTCTCGACGGCGAACCGGTTCGCCTCTTGCTCGGCCGGCGGCAGGCCGGCCCCCTCGAACGAGCTGTCGGTATCGAGGACGAGGTCGTCGCCGGCGCGGATATGTGCCACCTCGTGCAGGAGATTGTGCCAAAAGTTGTTCAGTTTCCCGAGGCGGAGCGACATCGCGATCACCGGTTGACCGTCGCTGTGCCGGAAGGTCACGGCTTCGACCCTGCTCACGGAGAGCGGCTCGACGACGACGAACCGAACGCCGTAGTGGCTGAGCACTCGGGGGACCTGGTCGACGCACTCGACCTCGAGGGCGAGGCGGCGGAGGTCGCTGGCGAGGTCTGGCAGCCTCGCCGGATCGAAGCCCGCTTCGGCGGCGACACCGTCGGCGAGAAAGCCCGCCCGGCAAAGCCAGGCCGTCTGGGCCGGCGTCCGCTCGTCGTAGGTTGCGGCCTTGCGGGCAGCAAACGCCAGTGGCTTGGCCTCTTGGTCGAGCGAGTCGATGCGGAGAAACTGGCATGCTGCCGCCGCGAGGACTTCGGATGAGTTCGACGGCAAGATCCAACCGCGCTTGACCATCTCGCGAACCGGGACCTTCGCGAAGATGGCCGCGCGCTGCTGTCGTGCCGGTTTCG
Source organism: bacterium (assembly GCA_945861295.1). Taxonomy (GTDB): domain Bacteria; phylum Chloroflexota; class Dehalococcoidia; order Tepidiformales; family Tepidiformaceae; genus CAMAUF01. The sequence continues at coordinate 1,768 of CAMAUF010000111.1, forward strand.
GCTCGGTCGAGTAAAGCCGATAGCGCGCATCGAGGTTCATCCAGAACTCGGCGGAGGTCCCGAACGCATCGGAGAGACCGGCCGCCATCTCCGCAGTGATGCCGCGCTTGTTGTTGATGACTTCATTGATGCTGGCGACAGAGACGCCGAGAATTTCGGCGAGATCCATCTGGCTCCATCCACGGGCTTCGAGTTCGTCGCGCAAGTGCTCGCCCGGTGGGAACACCTCTGCGGGCCGTGTCCATTCCATGTTTCTCCCCTCACACGTCACGGTTTGGTCAGTCGTCGTAGTGGTTGGAAATTTCGAGGATTCGGACGATTTTTTGTCACTCCATCGATAACTTCCACGATGAGTCGCCACTTGCGAGTGAGTCGCATCGAGCGCTGATGGTCGCGGCCGGTCAGCTTCTCGTAGTGGAGGCCTTTATGATTGCGGAAGTCGCGCTCGTCGGTGGCGGCAAGGACGATGGCCATAGCCTTGCGGTAAGCCTTGACGACATCGCGGTCGAAGCCGCCGTCGAACCTCGCGTCGCCCCAGAGCCGGTTCAAGTCGGCGTCGCCGAACTCGACTTCCACTTCCCGAGTATCGTCCGTCGCCTAACAACGTGCAAGTGGCGTTGCGTCACTATCAAGACAAGGTGGAGCCTGCGACGGTTACCTCTTGAGACAGTGAGCGTCGCCTTGGGTCTGGCGCGGGCCACGAGACTTCGGCTGGCTGCGCCCGTGTCAGTAAAGGGGCGGGAGTGGGACTGACCAGCAAGGGCGAGTCTGGCGGAGAGGGTGGGATTTGAACCCACGAGAGGCTTGCACCCCTACACGCTTTCCAGGCGTGCCTGTTCAACCACTCCAGCACCTCTCCGCGGGGGGTTGCGCTCCCATCGTATCCATGGGCGGGCGCTAGGCGCACGCGCTAGGCGCCTGCTAAGGCCTCCCTACGGTAAGAAGGTTCAACGGCACGCGTCCAGCCTATCCCCTCAGCACGGTTCTAGCTCGATACCAAGCCCCCTCGGGGCGACGATCGGTATATCCGCCCGGCAATTGCCTTCCACTCGTCCCGCGAAGCGGCTTTGCCCTCGAGGAAGTCCAACACGTCGGCCGGAACGCCAATTTTCTTGTACGGAGGCATGGCCGTCAGCGCGGACTCCAGCGCGCGCCAATATGATGCTTGCAGGTCTACGGCGAGTCTGTCCAAGAGACGGCATCCGTAAATGGTCTGTTCCGCGATAGACTCCGAAAGCTTGGAAGCCCACAGGGACACATCTGGATCGGAGCTTTTTGAAATGATATCACCAATGAAGTCGCTTGTTGGCACTTAACTTCCTCTCTTTCCACTAAGTGAGACTCAAAACAGACCGAAACTCCGCGTCAGGGAAGCAAGGTACGGATCATCGAAAAAAATTTGCTCCAATCCTTCCTGAATGTCATCTGTTATTTTCTCAACACGCATGCGAAGATTACTAGACTGATGATCGGCATCTGGAAATCCGTTCTTGATGAGACTCTTATCCTGCTCTGAAGCCATGCAACTTACAAACGAACAATAAGCACGGAGAACTCGGACTAGTGCCGCTTGCCCGTCGCTGCCTAGCTTTTCGTGGAGGGCCATTAATCTGTCCAGTGGCGTCTGATCGCACTGGCTAGCAATATGCTCCTGTATACGCTCGCTGAGACGTCTCTCGTCATCAGCTAGATAACTAGCAGTCAGCCCTGTGGCGAACGTGCCGGCGAACAGAATCTTGCGGGACGTAAGGAGCTTCACCCTTCGTAAATGTGAAGCCTCCCTGCCATCCATCCACTGTTTTGCGGCGTAATCTACTGTGATGGTTCTCCAATAACGCATCAGATCATTCAGAAAGAACCGAGGTACACGATTCCTTACTTGATCTGTGTTCTGCTTACCATAATCTGAACAGTATCTCTGAAGAATTCTATCTATGGTCGACCGACGGACATCCGGATTCAGAGCAGACACGGACTCCGTGATAAGAAGCATCCGCCGAGTCGCGTTTGGATACGAGTCGGTATCGAGACCTACACGTCCATAAAGCTCGGTGGCGATGGCAAAGTCTCCGAAGAGGCCTGTCGCTCCTGGCGGCTCCAGTTGAAGTTCCCTCGCCGCGTCTCGGACGTGAAGCCGGAGCTGACTAATGTAATCGGCGTCAACGTCGGATTGAACGAGAATCAGGAAATCGCAATCCGATCCAGGGGTGAGTTCCTGCCTTCCAAATGAGCCGCAGAGTACGACATCGATGCCCTCAGGGACGTCGCTTCCAATCTTATCGCGAATCAGCTTTTGGAGGTCCGCTAGCTTTTTTGCCGTGAACGTGCCAGCGTCCGTTAAGGCCGTCACGTCGATGTCATGCTGTTGAGCAACAGCCATCACGTGCGCGGCGCCCGCCGCAAATCGGGATGCGTCTGGGCTCACGGCGTGTTCCCCTGCCGCCGGACTTGCTCGAAGGTCGAATCTCGCACGGCGCACCATAGGCCGCCGACGGTTGCCGGCGCAAGCTCCTGTTTGCGTTGGGCGCTGCAAGTTCATATCCTCGACCGTAACAGAACGGATGTGCTATATCAAGGGCTAGGCGCACGTCGCCTCAACCCACCCCTGGGTTGATCGGCGCGTCCGCGATGATGCCGGCGGCCGCGAGCTCCGCGAGTTCGGCCTCGTCCAGCCCCAACAGCTCGGACAACACCTCACGCGTGTGCTCGCCAAACAGCGGGGCATGGCGGCGGAGGTGCGGGTTCGCCTCCGCTAGACGCCAGACGACGCCGTGCTGCCGGAACGTCGCCGTCCGCGGGTGGGGCAAGCGCACCCAGAAGCCGCGATGGTTCAGTTGCGGGTCGTCGTGGACGGCGACGGTGTCGAGGACGCGCCCGGCCGGCACCCCGGACTCCTGCAGCCGGACCATTGCGGCCTGCGGCGCTTGCGCGGACGACCAGGCCTCGATAGCGGCGTCGAGTTCGTCGTGGCGTGCCCTGCGCACGGCGAGGTCGAGCCCGGAGAGGTCGTCGCGCCCAATGATGCTGGCGAGCGTGGCCCATTCGGCGTCGCTCGTGCAGGAAACGGCGAGCCATTGGTCGATACCGGCGGCCCGGTAGACGCCCTGGGGCGCCCACCGCGGCGATCGGTTCCCATGATGCACCGGGTCCTCGCCGCGAAGCGACGCGGCCACGTATGCCTCGCCGATCATCGCGGCCATGCCTTCGCGCTGCGCGAGGTCGATGACACAGCCCTTGCCGGTGCGTTGGCGCTGGATCAGTGCGAGCGCCACGGCGCCAGCCGCCCCGATGCCGCCGACGGGGTCGCCGTAGGAGATGCCCGTCTTCATCGGGATGCCGTCGCCGTAGCCGGTCAGCGAAGCGAGCCCACCGAGCTGTTCGATGATCGGGCCGAAGCCGACGCTGTCGCGGTCGGCGCCGGTCTTGCCGAAGCCAGCCATGCTGACCAGGATGATGCTCGGGCTCTGCTTTCGAAGCACGTCGTAGCCCAGGCCCAGCTTGTCGAGGACGTCGGCACGGTAGTTCTCGATGACAACGTCGGCAGTGGGGACGAGGTCGAGGAAGAGTTGGCGCCCCCGCGCTTGCGCGAGGTCCAGCGTGACCGATTTCTTGTCGCGGTTGTATTCGTTGAAGTAGTAGGAGGAGTTCCAGGGGTCTTCGACGCCGGGCTGTGGGATGAGCGTGCGGATGTTGTCCCAGGCGCGGGGCGATTCAATCTTGAGGACCTCTGCGCCCATTTCCGCAAGGAGCTTGGTGGTGAACGGTCCGGCCCACATCATGGTCAGGTCGAGGACGCGGATGCCGGCGAGCGGGAGCTTCTTCATGATGCGACTCCCCAATCGCTGATAGCGCCGGTAGTATCGGCGCCCGGTGTGGAGAGCGCGCCCGGTTGCCAGGGGAGTCCCAGGAAGGGTCGTCCCGGGATGCGGGCCGTCCCATCCGGTGTGGCGACCGTGTCGAAGAAGCCGCGCTCGCTGAGACTCGCGCTGCCAAGCAGTTCGCGCGGCGTGAGCACGGCGCCGAACGGGACCTTGTGTTTCGGCCCCAGTTCGAGCAGTTCTCGCTTCGTCTTTGTCCCGAACCAGCCGTACAACATCGCCCCAAGTTCGTCGTTATTCTCGAGGCGGCCGGCGGGCGTCGCGAAGCGTTCGGCTTGCAGTTCGGGGTCGCCGACGACGGCGAAGAAGGCGGGGATCTGGCGCGCGAGGCAGCAGACGCCGCCGTACCCGTCGGCGACCGGATAGATGCCCCAGTGAGCGTTGGTTTGGTTGCCCATGCGCGGGTGTGGTTCGTGCCCGCCAGCTTCTACGCGCGGGCCGTACAGTTCCATGATCGAGGCCCCGCAGGTTTGCAGCGAAATGTCGAGCCAATCGCCCTCGCCGTGGACGAGAGCGCCGAAGTACGCCGTCAGCGCGGCGCTGAACGCGTTGAGGCCGCCTAGCGTGTACGCCTGGCTGCCGCCGTTGACCAGCGGCGCCCGGTCCGGCGTGCCGGTGAGCGAGTGGACGCCGCCCATCGCGTGGGCGACGAGGTTCGTATGGCCGTACTCGCGGTAGGGCCCATCCTGGCCGAACGGTGTGATCGAGACGCCGACAAGGGTCGGGTTCGCGCGCCGGAGGTCGCCGGGGGCGAGGCCCCGGGCTGCGAGCACGCCGGGTGGGCCATCCTCGACGAGGATGTCCGCGCGTCCGGCGAGCGCGAGCAGCGTCCGGTCGTTGACGGCGATGCGGCGTTTCCCGGCAAGCAAGTACGTCTCTTCGTCGCTCGTGAGTAGTCCGGCCGGGCCTTCGGTGCGGACGACGTCGGCGCCGAAGCCGGCCATCCAGCGGGTTGCGACGGCGGCGGGGATGCCGCCACCGATTTCAAGCACGCGGACGCCGTGCAAAGGTCCGTCCATCAAATCCCTCCGGAAGGCGGTCCGCCCGGCTTGGCGAGGCAGGTTGGCATGATTGTGGACCAGCCGGGCGAAGCGGAGAAGCGACGGGTCAGTCGGACTCGAATCCTGGCACGCCAATCGCGAACGCTATGCCCGTGACGACCTCGTCCAACACGTCCGGTTCGAGCGACCCCGACGAATTCGCCGAAGCGCTCCAGCGAAACCGAACGAACCTGGGCGAGATCGGCGGCGGAATGCCCGGCGAGCCCGTTCTCCCGGGTCGCGT
>CAMAUF010000112.1 GCA_945861295.1 bacterium
TCCTCAAGCTGCTCTTCAGCTTGCCGGACCTCACCCTGATCGGCGTCCACATCGTCGGCGAGCAGGCGAGCGAACTCGTGCACACGGGCGTCCTCGGCATGCTGACCGGCGCCACCGCTGCCACGTTCATAGACATGTGCTTCAACTACCCAACGCTGTCGGACATGTACAAATACGCGGCCTACGATGCGCTCGGCGCGCGGGACCGGCTCGGCTTAGGCGAGACCTAGCCAGCGGCCATTTCAGCGAGGGCCTGCGTGATCGCCGGCCGTTCCCAGAACCAGGCGACCCGGACGCGAAGGGCTGGGACTACCTTGCTCGCGAACCACTCGTCCGCCGGCGCAGCCTGGTAGCGGCCTTGCTGGTCGAGGATGTAGAACTCGGCGACTTCTTCCTCTGGGTCGATGATCCAATATTCGGGGATGCCGGCTTCTTCGTACTCGGAGAACTTGTCGCCTCGATCCGTTGCCGCGCTTCCGGGGCTGATGACTTCGATGGCGATGTCGGGCGGGCCATCGAGGTAGGTCTCACGGTAACGATGGCGGTGTTCGCGGAGCACGACGATGACATCGGGAGCGCGCCCCCGCTTGGCCAATCGGACGTTGAAGGGGTCGCCCAACACGTCGCCGAGCCCGGGGCCTCGAACGGCGGCGTCGAGCAAGGCGAACAGGAAGGCGGTGATCAGCGCGTGGGCCAATTTGACGGAAACCATCGGGACGACCTCCCCATCGACCCACTCGCGGTGCGGGTTGCCGTCGAGCGCGAGGAATTGTTCGTACGTGACGTACGGCGCGGCGGGTTTCGGCCGGTCGAGGGTAGAGGCTTGGGCCATGGCGCAAGTATAGCGGCCCGGGGCACGTCATGAGGCACGTTCGGCGCCTCAGCAACCACGTGCTACCGCGGCGATCTCGCTTCCCACCCACCCTTCGACGCAACGGGCGCCGTTCGGTCCGGCGCGGGCGCTATGTTCCCAGCCAGCGGGCAGGTCGAGACGGTCGCCGGGCGCTAGGGTGAGCCGCTCTCCGGTCGGCTGAAGCACGAACGTGATGCCGCCAGCGCCACAGAACAGGACCTTGTCGTAGCCGTGAGCGTGGGCCGGGAAGGCCTCGCCGGGCGCGGCTTCCCACCACCGAGGCACGAGGCCGGCGTGTTCGAGCGCCTCGGCCAGCCGATCGTCCGAGGGCGTGACTTGGTGGCGCCAGCGGGTGAGGACGGGCGGTTCCATTTCGCGGAGTTTACTCCACGCCGGCCCCGACTCGCCCTTGACGCCGGTGGGCGGGCGTTCGAGGCGCTACAATCAGCCCACATACCCCGAAGGAGCAACCCTCATGAAAGCAGCCGTATACTACGAGACCGGTGGCCCCGAAGTCTTCCGTTACGAAGATGTGCCCGACCCGACAGTCCGCCGCGGCGGCATCCTCGTCGAGATCAAGGCCGTCGCTATCCAGGGCGGCGACACCCTCCACCGCCAGGGAGGCCTCTTGGCGACGACGCCGCACATCGTCGGCTACCAGGCGGCGGGCATCGTGCGGGAAGTGGGCGAAGGCGTCGCCGACCGTCGCGTGGGCCAGCATGTTGTCTGCACCATGGGCTTCGGCTCCCACGCCGAGCTCGCTTCCGTGCCAGTGCGGACCAGCTACGTCCTGCCGGACAGCCTGCCGTTCGATGTGGGCGCGAGCATCCCGATTGAGTTCGGAACAGCAGACGATTGCCTGTTCGAGTTCGGCCATCTGAAGGCGGGCGAGATCGTGCTTGTCCAAGCCGGCGCGAGCGGCGTCGGCCTGGCGGCGATCCAACTGGCGAAGGCGGCCGGCGCGAAGCTGGTCATCGCCACGGCCTCGAGCGACGAACGCCTGGCGCGCTTGAAAGAGTACGGCATGGACCACGGCATCAACTACGCCCGCGAAGACCTCGCGGCGCGCACCTACGCCTTGACCGATGGCCACGGGGCCGACCTCGTCGTCGATTCGGTCGGCGGCAAGACGTTGGAAGCGAGCATCGCGGCCCTCGCCTATCGTGGCCGGATCAGCTGGGTCGGCCAGGCCGGCCGCGAAACTGAGGCGCCCCAGATTTGGCCGATCATGCAGAAGAACGGCTCGATCACGGGCGTCTTCCTGGGCGCCGAGTTCGGCGTCCAGCCAGGCCGCACCTACCCCATGATCGAGAAGCTGATCGCCCGCGTCGCGTTGGGCGAACTCAGGGTCGCGATCGACCGCACCTTCCCGCTCTCGGAGGCTGCCGATGCGCACCGCTACATCGAAGCGCGGAAAGCGTTCGGCCGCGTCATCCTGGCCCCGTAGAGGCGGTCGCGCCGGCGCTGCCGCCGTGCCGGCCCGGTTGGCCTCCTCACAAGAAACGACGTTTGCCTTCCCGAGTCGTGATGCTCGGACCAATCAGCAGGACCGCGACAGGGATGAAGCGGTTAGGTTGGCCCAGCCAGACCGTGAAATCTTACGATGGGTTGAGCCGCGACTACGGCTCATCTGAATAAGGCGTGTCGAGACTCTGCCTCAACGGATCGGCCGACTCTTGCCCCACTCAGGATGCTCACCAAGGTAAATGATCCGGACGACACGAAAGGAGTCGTCAACCTCGTAGAGCATCCGGCGGCTGCCACCGCACTCGAACTGATAGACGCCGCGCCAGCGGGCCTTGACTTCCTTCATCGACCCGGGGGTGTCCCAGAGTTCTATGCGGTAGGGCGCGGGGTCAGCCATGGCGCTTCCAGAGGTTGAAAATGGCCGGTGCGGTTCGCTGCGATAATCGACTGTAGAGTCGGCGAGTGATCCAGCTCCGCAGTGGCCTGCCAGCCCTCCAGCAAGATTTGGATGGAGGCGTCGTCGGGACAAGCGAGAGCGGCGGCAAGATCCACCGCGAACAGGCGCATGTGCCGGGGCGTCAACCAGCCCACCCAGTCGAAGTCCTGCCCTGGCTCATCCTCGGTGAAAAGCTGGCGAGCCCTTTCGGCGATGGCGGTTGCGGGCATCGGTTCCCCTTCCGCCGGTATCATATCGCATCCGTTGTCACCAACGCCGTCGGGGGCGGCCAACCTCGCGCTGGACAAGTGGCCCGGCCGCTGTCAGGATTCGCGCAAATCGCTCGTCGTGAGGGTCCGCTATGCCGCAATCCACCTCTTCGCCCGAACAGCTCGACGCCGTCATCGTCGGCGCCGGGTTCGCCGGCATGTACATGCTCCATCGCCTGCGCGGGCTCGGCTTTTCGGCCCGCGTCTTCGAAGCTGGCGACGGTGTCGGCGGCACCTGGTACTGGAACCGCTACCCCGGCGCCCGCTGTGATATCGAGAGCATGGAGTATTCGTTCTCGTTCGACCCCACGCTCGAGCAGCAATGGAGCTGGAGCCAGCGGTACGCGCCTCAAGCCGAGATCCTGACCTACGCCAACCACATCGCCGACCGCTACCAACTCCGCGACGGCATCCAGTTCAAGACGCGCGTCACCTCGGCGGTCTTCGACGAAGCCGCCGGCCGTTGGGCGGTCGCGACGGATCAGGGCGACCAGATCTCGGCGCGCCACTGCATCATGGCGACGGGCTGCCTCTCGGTCCCGAAGCTGCCGGAAGTGCCGGGCGTCGATTCGTTCGCTGGCCCGACCTATCACACCGGTTATTGGCCGCACGAAGGCGTCGACTTCTCCGGTATGCGGGTGGGCATCATTGGCACTGGCTCATCGGCTATCCAGTCGATCCCGCACATTGCCGAGCAGGCCGCGCATCTCACCGTGTTCCAGCGCACGCCGAACTTCAGCATCCCGGCGCAGAACCTCACGATGACGCGGGAGTACGAGCAGGAGATCAAGGATCGCTTCCCGGAGTTTCGGGCACAGGCACGCGATTCCGGCTTCGGGCTCGCCTCGCCAGCCAACGAGCTCGCAGCTGTGGATGCCACAGAGGAGCAACGCCAGCGCGAATACCAGGAGCGCTGGGACCAGGGCGGCCTCGGCTTCCTCCTCTCCTTCTCGGACATCATCTATGACGTGAACGCGAACGCGACGGCGGCGAACTTCGTCCGCGGCAAGATCCACGAAGTCGTCAAGGACCCGAAGGTCGCCGAGATTCTCTCGCCGAAGGACTACCCGATCGGGACGAAGCGGCTTTGCGTCGATTCTGGCTACTACGAGACGTTTAACCGCGACAACGTCGCGCTCGTCGACCTGCGGGCGACGCCGATCGAGGCGATCACGCCAGAGGGTTTGCGCACGAGCGACGCGAGCTACGCGTTTGATTGCATCGTCTTCGCGACCGGCTTTGACGCGATGACGGGCGCGCTCAACAAGATCGATATCCGTGGCCGCGACGGCCTCGCGCTCAAGGAGAAGTGGGCGGGCGGCCCGCGGACGTATCTCGGCCTCCAGGTCGCGGGCTTCCCGAACCTCTACACGATCACGGGCCCGGGCAGCCCCTCGGTGCTGAGCAACATGATGGTCTCGATCGAGCAGCACGTGGACTGGATCGCCGACTGCATGACCTACCTGCGCGAGCACGAGACGCCCACCATCGAAGCGACTGTCGCGGCCGAGGACGACTGGGTCGCCCACGTGAACGATGTCGGCGAGGGCACGCTCTTCCCGCTGGCGAACTCCTGGTATGTCGGCGCGAACGTGCCCGGCAAGCCGCGGGTGTTCACGCCGTACATCGGCGGCTTCAACGTCTACGCCGAAAAATGCCGCGACGTGGCCGCCAAGGGCTACGAAGGCTTCGCTTTGGGCGCGGCGGTTCGGTAATTACAGCGCCTCGTCGCATTCGGCCCGCACTACATCTTCCACCGTTTCGCGGCGCGAGACGAGGGTCGCGCGGCCGTCGTCCCAGAGCACCTGGGGCGCGCGGCCGAGCGAGACGTAGTTCGAGGACATGACCGCGCCATACGCGCCGGCGTCGTGCAGCACGAGCAGGTCGCCCGGCTCCGGGCGCGGCAGCATCCGCGGCTGGATCACCTCCTGGTCGTCCCGCGTGAAGACGTCGCCGCTTTCACAGAGCGGCCCGGCGACGGCGAACGGCTCCGGTTCGCGGCCCGCGCCAGCCCCGACGACCGAGATGTGGTGGTAGCTGCCGTACATCGCGGGCCGGATGAGGTCGTTGAAGCCGGCGTCGACCATGATGAAGGCGTGGCCCGGCCCTTTGTCGTTCGACCGGGTTGCCTTGACTTCTTTGACGCGCGCGACCAGCGAGGCCATGCCCGCGACCGGGTATCGGCCCGGCTCGATTTCGACCCGGACCGAGCGCTTCGCCAACTTCGAGAGCATGCCCTGGGCGTGACTGAGGAAGGCGCGATACGGCTCCAGTTCGAAGCGCTCGGCGTTCGGGCGGTACGGGTGCGGGATGCCGCCGCCAAAGTTGACGGCGACGGCGTGCGGGAACCGCGGCAGCAACGCGCCGAAGACATCGGCCAGCTTGCGCATGTTCTCGTCGAACTCGCGAATCTGGGGGCCTGTGCCAACGTGGGCATGCAGGCCCTCGATCCGGAGGCCGGCGTCGCGCGCCATCGCAATCGGGCCATCGAGGTCCTCGTGCCAAATCCCATGCTTCGAGGAGGGCCCGCCCGTGTCACAAGCCTGGACGTGGCCGTGGCCGAAGCCAGGGTTGACGCGCATCGCGATCGGGCCGCGGTAGCCAGCTTCGGCGAGTTCGCGGATCTGTCCCGGCGAGCCAACGTTCGGCATGACGCCTTCCTGGACGACGACAGCGAGGCCGTTGTCGCGAAAAACATCGCAGGTGAGCATCACGACCGGTGGCTCGGCGCCCATCGCAAAGCCGGCCCGTTTCGCGCGCAGCACCTCGTTGCCGCTGACCGCGTCGATCCAGAGGCCAGCGGCGAGCGCCTCCTTGAGGATAGCGGCGTTCGAGTTCGCCTTCATGGCGTAGCGCGCTTGGACACCCTCCGCGCGCGTAAGCTGGGCGAGGTCGGCCATGCGTTCGCGCAGGATGGCGGCGTTATAGAGGAAAAAGGGCGTGCCGACTTTCGCGGCGATGGCTTCGAGCGGGATGTCGGTATCGGTCATGGCGCTAGGGTACCAAGTTCGCGGCCCCGAGCGCCAAGGCGAACCTCACCGATTACGGCGCCGTGCGGTCGAGTGGGGCGAAGAGGTCGGGGAGACCGAGAGCGAAGCCGGGCAGGTGGGCGGAGGTGACGGTCGCGTCGCCACGATAGACTTTGCCGTCGCGGCCAGTCTCGAAGACTTCGAGCGTCCTGTGCTGGGTATCGATCAGCCAGCAAACATCGACGCCGTTGTCGCGCATGGCTCGGCACTTCGCCCGTTGCGCTGCCATCGACTGGCCTTCCGAGCGCACCTCGACGGCGAGGGTTGGCGGCAGGGACCGCTGCGAGGTGCCCTGCGGTTTGCGTGGGCCCCAATAGGCATAGTCGGGGACGCGGTACCCACGACCTTCGAACCACGAGTGCGCTTCGGTCCAGCCGTTGCCGCCAAGACGCTCGATATACGGTTCAAACCGAACGGCTACCCGGACTTGAGCGAGGCCATGATCGCGTTTGCCCACGTCCTTTTGTATCACAATGCCGTCCCACCACTCTAGGGCGGGCTCAACGATGTCGATGAGGGGCTCGAACTCCTCTAAGGACATGCGTTGCCCGTGATAGGGTGAACGTCCGGCGAGCGGCGGCTCTTCGATTCTGTCGGCGACGGCGAGACCAGGCATAGCCCCAGTGTACGTCCGTGCCGTTCGCGCTTCCAGATCTTGCTTCGGCTTGTCGCTGCCGGATGAAAATTGTGCGGGCCAACTGCCGAGTGATTCTGCCCGGTTGCGGCGTTGTGGATAGCGGAGGGCGTGCCGACTTTCGCGGCGATGGCTTCGAGCGGGATGCTGGTATCGGCGATGGCGCTCGGGTACCAAGTTCCCCGTCCCGAGCGCCAAAGGGGGACG
>CAMAUF010000113.1 GCA_945861295.1 bacterium
GTGGGTTTCGAGCGGGATCGAAATCGTGAGGGACGCGAAGCCGGCGCCACCGCCGGGCTTCGTCTCGTACCGGCACGTAAACGGAGCGACCTTCTCCTCGGGCGACACGGCCCTGAACGCGACCCTGCGCCGCCTGAGCGAAGTTGCGCCCCTCGGCCTCGCCTTCGCGGACCTTGTGGAGGTGGCCGGACGGTATGCGGCGCCGGCCGCGAAGCCGAATCTCCGCGACGAACTGGCGGCTGCCTATTTGGGGATGTATCAGGGCGGGATTGTCGAGCTTTCAACGGTGGCGCCCCCATTCGTGGTCGAACCGGACCGGCAACCCGAGGCGAGCCGCTGGGCGCGCTACCAGGCCGAGGCGGGCTTGCCCGGCGTAACCAGCCTGAACCACGTCAACGTCTGGCTCGAGACCGACCTCATGCGGGCCACGATCCCGCTGCTCGACGGCACGCGCGACCGGGCCGCGATCATCGCGGCCCTCGGCGAACTACTGCCGGCGGACGGCGCCGAGGCCCGCCGGAAGCTGCACGAGGTCCTCGCGCACCTCGGAAAGTCCGGCGTCCTGCGTGCGTAGGAACCTTCGCGCCCTCAGCGACGTTAGCTCAGGCATGCGACCACTTTTGCTCGGCTTCGCATTGGCCTGTGCCTTAGCGGCGTGCGGCGGTTCTTCCAAGGGCAGCCCCAGCGCGACGGCGAGCGCGTCGCCCACCGCAAGCGCCACGGCCTCTGAGGCTGAGACTCCCACGCCGGCGCAGACGCCCACGGCCACGCCGGTTCCAACCACGTGGGATCTCCTGCCCGCGGTCGACGCGCCGAAGCACCTCGCGATCTGGGTGGAACAGGGCTGCTGGGGCTGCGATGGCCCGACGACGCACGTCGAGCGAAGCTTGGGCGCCGCCGTCGCCACGCTTCTGCAGCGCCTCGAAAAGGAGAACACGTACTACTCAAGCATCCTGCTCGTCCCGGGCGGCGGCATCGGCCACGCCACCATTTGCTCGCGCGGCTACTGCGGCGGGGTCGGCCAGATTTCGCCGGATGCCCAAACCACCCTCCTCCGCACGACCGATGGCGGCGTGACCTGGCAGGCGCTCGCGACCGAAGACGGCGCCGTTCGAGTCGCCGGCTCATCGGCGCTGGGCCCAGTCCTCGCGCGGACGACGTTTGACGGAGCTGGCGGTCACACAACGACCTACCGAATCCTGAACGGCCCGGAGGTGAAGCCGCCCGCCGCCGGGGCCGTACTCGTCGAGGACCAACAGGCGCCGCTCTTGCTGTGGCGGGCGAGCGACGGACTGACCTTCTTGCGCTCGGACAACGTCGTCGTCTTCCGCGCCGACCGGCCAACGTCTGGCACGGCTTCGTACCGCGTCCTCGCCACGACCCCGGACCTCAAGCGACTACTGGTGGCTGAATATCCGGGTAGTGGCGGGGGGCGGGCAAAGTACCTGTTGGTGCGCGATGGCGTGGTCGAGCGGACAATCGCGACGCCGCCCGATGGCATGCAAATCATCGTCGCCGTCTGGCTCGATGACCGCACGCTCGTGGCCACGGTCGGACCTGGCAACGGCGACCCGAACGTGGTCGCGCTGCTCGACCTCGAGAGCCTGCGGATTACCCCGCTCAAAGGCAACGCCGCTCTGAATCCCGCTGGGGGCGCCCGCCGCCTCGTTCTGGCCGCCGCCAAGGGTCCGTTCGTGACGGTGGCAACGCCGGGCGACTGCCTCAACGTGCGCGAAACGCCGGCCGCTAGCGCCGCGAGCTACGGCTGCTTCAAGGATGGCGTCATCTTCGCGGTCCGGGTGGCGGCTGCCTCGGAAGGGTGGGTCGCCGTGACGGCCCCCGATGGCCGGCCCGGCTGGGTGAGCGCCCAGTTCGTCACACGCTAACGGACCTCATTCACGAGTGGAACAGCTGCCGAACCGGCAGGGCCAAGCCCTCGACGGCGAACCCCGCGTCGTCGCTAGAGAGCGTCTCCCCCACCCGGAGCAGGCGAGCGTCCGCCCCGTGGCGATGGATCGTCACCGTGCCCAGGCGCGGCCGGATGACCCAGACGCGCCGCACCCCAGCGGACAGGTAAAGCGCCACCCTCTCCGCCATGGCCTCGTCGGTGTGGCCCTTGGAGAAGACTTCGACGCACAGGTCTGGGGCAGGTTGGTCGTATCCGGCGCGCTGGAGGCCTTCCTCGGGGGAACGTTGGGCGCTGACCAATGACACGCCTGGCACGCGGACGTTGAGCCCGTCCGGGGTCAACGAAACAGCGGCGCCTGTCGCCAGTCGCCCTAGCTGATGACGCCGTACGAACTTGCGGAGCAGGAAGAAGGTGACGCTCGCGATTTCGCGGTGGGCCGCGTCCGGCGGCGGCAGCGTGACGACCTTGCCCTCCACAAGCTCCATCCGGCCGCCCTCAGGATCTGGCGCGAGACGTGCGAACTCGTCGACCGTGATCAGCCGCTCCGCGACCTCTGTCATTCCCCCATCATACCGCTCGGGAGCCCGCGAGTGGTCGAGCCAGTCCGCCACGGCAGCGAAGCGGGCCTAATGGCCGGGCATGGAAGCGGTATACTCGGGGCCATGCCAGCCGCCGCCGTCCTCCATGAAGTCGAACGTTCGGCCTACCACGGCGCGCGGATGACGCTGGCCGCCTACGAAGCGACCCTGCTCGATTCGAACATCAAGCCCTACCTGGAGTTCTGGGACGGCCTTGTGATACAAAAGGCCGTGCCAAGTTTCGTCCACGGCGTGCTTCAAGTCCTGCTCGCTCGCAGACTCGGCGATTGGGCCGATGTGGTGGGCGGATTCGTCACGACAGAGACGCACGTTTGGTTCGCCGGGCATGGCTACCGGTTGCCGGATGTCGCCTATTGGGCGCCGCGCCGCCTCACTGTCGCGGAGGGCAAGGCTCGACCGCCGACCCTCGCCATCGAGATCCTCTCCGACCCCTCCGATCGCGAATCTGACCGCGCCAAGTGCCGGCTGATGCGCGCCAACGGCGTTGATGTCTGTTGGCTGATCGACCCGGACAGGCGCACCGTCGAACTCTTCGACGACGGCCGCGATGGCGAAAACCTCTCCGGCGACACCATCGTGACCTCGCCGCGGCTGCCGGGCTTCGCCTTGGACTTGCGCGACATCTTCTCCGTGCTCGACCGTTGAGCCGTATACTGGCGTCATGGCTGAAGCCGCTGTCGCCGAACGGATCGCCCCGTCGCCCTACCACGGAGCGCGGATGACGCTGGCCGCCTATGAAGCGACCCTGCTCGATTCGAACATCAAGCCGTACCTGGAGTTCTGGGACGGCCTTGTGATACAAAAGGCTGTGCCCAGCTACAAACACAGCCTGCTTCAGTCGTGGTTATCGCATCTCTTTTGGCTCTACGTGGAGTCCGCCGGAGGTAGCACAACCTCCGAGACCCACGTTTGGTTCACCGGGCATGGCTACCGGTTGCCGGATGTCGCCTATTGGGCGCCGCGCCGCCTCACTGTCGCGGAGGGCAAGGCCCGACCGCCGACCCTCGCCATCGAGATCCTCTCCGACCCCTCCGATCGCGACTCGGACCGCGCTAAGTGCCGTTTGATGCGCGCCAACGGCGTTGAGGTCTGTTGGCTGATCGACCCGGATCAGCGCACCGTCGAGCTCTTCGACGGCGGCCGCGATGGCGAAATCCTCGTTGGCGACGCCACCGTGACCTCGGTTCACCTGCCCGGCTTTGTGCTGAACTTGCGCCAACTCTTCGCGGTGCTCGACCGCTGAGGGCGCTCGCTTCGCCCTCCTGCCCCGTTCGCGGGTAGAATCCGCGGCATCCCCCTTGGGAGCCGGTCCATGCGCTACAGCCCCGAACAGCTCGCCGATATCGAAGCGATCCGCGATACCGCCCACCGCTACTGCCACGGCGTCGACCGCCTCGACGCGGAGGTGATGCGCTCCGCCTATTGGCCAGAGGCGACGGACAACCACGGCGCCTTCAACGGCAACGCCTGGGAGTTCGTCGACCATTGTATGGTCGGCCACCTGCGTTGGCGCTCGACGATGCACTGCATCCTCAATCACTGGATCCAGCTCGACCCAGGCGGGATGACGGCGCGCGGCGAAGTCTACAACGTCACCTACCTCTTCCGCGGCGAGCCCGGCGGCGGCGACCTCGATACCTGGTGGGGCCGGTACCTCGACCGGTACGAACGCCGAGGCGACGACTGGCGCATCATCGAACGCATCTGCGTGCATGAAGCGACGCGCAGCGCGCCAATCGACACGCCGATGGCCATCGGCTGGCAAGCCTTCCGCCAGGGCGACTTCGACCGTCCCGCCAACGGCCGCCCAATCGGCTCCTGAGCGGCCAAAGCCCGCGGCGGAAGCGGCGTGGTACGCTGGTCGCCTGATGAGCATGCGCCAGCCCAAGCCCGACTGGCTCCGCGTCCGCTTCCCCGCGGGGCCGGCGTTTCAGCGCCTCCAAGGGCTGATGCGCGACCAGGAGCTGCACACGGTCTGCGAAGAGGCGCGCTGCCCGAACATCGGCGAGTGTTGGAGCCGGGGCACCGCAACCTTCATGATTCTCGGCGACACCTGCACACGGTCCTGTGGCTTTTGCGCCGTCAAGACCGGCCGGCCGGACTCGCTCGACCGCGGAGAACCGGCGCGCGTCGCCCTCGCCATCCAGCGCATGGCGCTCCGGCACGCCGTCATCACCAGCGTCAACCGCGATGAACTCGAAGACGGCGGCGCCGAGATCTTTGCCGAGACAATCCGCTGGACGCGCCGGCTCAACCCCGAGACCACCATCGAAGTCCTCATCCCCGACTTCAAAGGCAACTGGGACGCGCTTGCGGCGGTTTCGGCGGCGGCGCCCGAGATCCTGAACCACAACACAGAGACCGTGCCGCGTCTCTATCGGGTGGTGCGGCCCCAGGCCGTCTACGAACGCTCGCTCGAACTGCTTCGCCGGGCGAAGCAACTCGACCCTGCGACCCTGACCAAGAGCGGCGTCATGCTCGGCCTCGGCGAGACACGGGACGAGTTGCTGGCCGTCTTTGCCGACCTCACGGCCAACGGCGTCGACATCCTCACGGTCGGCCAATACCTGCGCCCGACGCCCGACCACCTGCCGATCGACCGCTACTGGCATCCAGACGAGTTCGCCGAACTCAAGGAGCGCGCCCTGGAGATGGGCTTCCGGCACGTGGAGGCTGGCCCGTTGGTGCGCAGCTCCTACCACGCGGAAGAGCAGGCGGGCGCGAGCCTCCGCCGGCGGGTATTTGACGCCGACGAGCCGCTGGCGCTGCTCGAACCGTCCCCGCGCTGAACCGCCGGCACGCGACGGTTGCGCACCCGCATCTCGCTCGCCTACAGTCCTCGCGATGGCCCTCGCTCTTACGGTCCACTACTGCGCCAGCTGCAACTACCTTCCGCGCGCGCTCTGGCTGGCGGGCGAAGTGCTGGCGGAGATCCAGGCCGAGGTGGCGAGCTTCACGCTCGTCCCCGGCGACCGCGGCATCTTCGATTGGCTCGTGGACGGCGAAATTGTGTTCAGCAAAGGCGAGCTCGGACGCTTCCCCGAACTCGAAGAGCTCAAAGAGGCCATCTACGCCAAACTCGATTGACCCGAGGTGAGTCCATGGCCGAGACGATCCGCATCCTCAATCCCGCCGGGCACGTCCGCGTCGAGGAGGTTAGCCTCGCGCAGAGGCCGCGCGCCCTCGACGGCCTGCGCCCAGGCATCCTCGAAAACAAGAAGGCGAACGCGCGTTTGCTGATGGAGACGATGGTCGAAGGCATGCGCGCCCGGCTCCCGCTCGGCCCGCTCACTATCGGGAGCAAGCCGGTGGCCGCCGGCCCCAGCCCCGCGACGGTCGACCTGCTTCGCAACGGCAGCGACTTCATCCTCGTCGGGAGCAGCGACTGAGGCAGCTGCACGACGTGGAGTGTCCACGCCGCGATAACTTTCGAGAAGCTCGGCATCCCGACCGTCTGCATCGTCACAGACGCCTTCGAGGACCTTTTCCACTTCGAAGCGGAGCAGCGCGGCATCCCGGAGCTGCCGTTCGTCGTCGTCCCGCATCCGCTCGGCGGCATCCGCGAGCCCGCCGTGCGGGCCAAGGCGGCGGAATCGATAGACGCGGTTATGCGCGCCTTGAGCGCCCCCCGATGAGCCGCACGGGCCGCCACACGGAAACGCTCGACTTGCCGGCCGACCCGGCCGCTTTCGCCGCGGAGTGTTGGCGGCGCGGCTGGACCGACGGCCTCCCGGTCATCCCGCCAACTGCAGACCGGGTCGCGGCCATGTTGAAGGCGGCGAAGCGCGACCCGCTCGAAGTCATCGGCGTACTTTCGCCACGCCAAGGGGAGGCGACCGTGGAGGCGGTCGCTGTCAATGCGGTCCTGGCGGGCTGTGAACCGCGCCATCTGCCGATCCTCCTCGCCGCCGTCGAAGGGGTCGCGCAACCAGCCTTCAACCTCGACGGGATCAACGCGACCACGCACCCGTGCGGCGTCCTCGTCCTAGTCAGCGGGCCGGCGGCGCGCGCGGCGGGCATTCACGGCGGCGCTGGCTGCTTCGGGCCTGGTTTCCCGGCCAACGCCACCATTGGCCGCGCGCTTCGGCTCATCCTGCTCAGCGTCGCTGGGGCCACACCCGGGAGGGGCGACCGCGCCACGCAAGGCACGCCCGCCAAGTTCGCGTTCTGCGCCACCGAACGCGAGGACGCGAGCCCCTGGCCACCTTTCCACACCACCCGCGGCTTCGAGGCGGGCCAATCGTGCGTCACCGTCTTCGCCTGCGAAGGGCCGCACAACATCCAAGACCACGGCAGCAACACGCCCGAAGGCATCCTCCAGACGGTGGCCGGGGCGATGGGCCAAGCCGGAAGCAACAACATTTTG
>CAMAUF010000114.1 GCA_945861295.1 bacterium
TCCGCACTGTGGCCCACGCTTCGAAGCCGGCCGTAGCCAGCGCGACGGCCTCCAGCGCATCTGAGCGCCACACGGGCGCCGAGAGGTCGTAATCCGCCCGATGCCGCATGTCTTGAAGGGCAACAAACGCGGCGGCGACAACCTGAATCTCGGGCGCCAGAACCATTCCAGATTGCGCCAGCCATCTCGGCCGGCTCGTCCGGTGGGAGCTGAACGCGTTGGCGGCTTCCTTCATCCGGGAGTGGGTCATGGAACGGCGGACCAGGTTTTGATGAACCGAGCGCTCTTTTGCGGCCACCAAGCGGGTGGCAGCTTCGTCCAGAAGCAAGTGAGAGAGGGCGTAGTAGGCGGCCGAGATCGCCCGCCGGACGCTGGCCTGTCGCGGTCGGCGCGGTTCGTTGGTCGCGAGTTGTCGCGCTTGCTGCAGGAGGTCGGCGTGGAGGCTCATCTCCGCCGTCCGTTGCTAGGCTCGGGGTTAGCGGCTTGGGTCTCACCAGAGAACAAGACATACGGGATTCGATCCGGCAGCAGATTCCAAAGCGTTTCTCGGATGCGATCGCGATATCGGTTCCGCTGCGGCCAGGCCCTGATGAGTTCGGCATCCTTAAAGAGCACACGGACGTGGGTGGCTGGGTCGCCGCTCCAATCTTCGTCGATAGCGATCTCCCATCTGCTCACCGCGTTGCGGAGCTCATCGGGGATCGCTTCGAGGGCGCGCTGCACGTCGTCGGGCGAGATCGTCATGGCCATGGGCCAAGCCTACAACATCGGAGTGGGGCTAGCGACGGTCATGCTGAGCCCCGCGCTTGGAGGACCGCCAGGGTCAACGTCTCGACCGTGGCGAGCGCCGGGTCGGCTTGTAGCGCCTCTTCGACCCAGGCCCGTGCCTCCGGCCGGGAGAAACCGAGCGCCGTAATCGTCTCCACGGCATCGGCGACGAAGCGGCTGGCGGCGACAGCCCGAGCATCGACGGGGGCTGTCGCGCCGCCATCCTGCATCGCCGCTTCGGCCGCAAGCTTCCCGCGCAGACTGGCGATGATCTTGTCCGCCCCGCGGGCGCCGATCCCCGGCAGCCGGGTCAGCGTCGACCGATCTTCGCGTTCGATCGCGCCGGCGATCACGCTGACCGGCAAGGTGAGCGCCTTGACCGCCTTGGCGGGCCCGATGCCTTCGACTGAGATGAACTTGCGGAAGAAGTCCCTCTCCCCACGCCGCAAGAACCCGGCTAGCACCGGCACGGGCTGGTTGGCTGAGGCCGAGTAATGGACATAGAGGAGGAGTTCGGGCGGCGACTCCGGGTCAATGCCGTCGCTGCCAGCGAGGCTTTGCAGTTCCGGCCAGAGAAAGAGCGGCACGAAGACTTCGTAGCCTACGCCCTGCACGTCGATCTCAACCGACGGCCCGTCGAGGTCCATGCGGGTGAGGTGGCCACGGAGATGGGTGATCATCGCTTGAGTATCTGGCCCGTTCGCGGCTGCGCAAGCGCCGCCGTCGCGATAGGCTGCGAGCTGTGCCCGAATTGCCGGAAGTCGAAACGATCCGTCGCGACTTAGCGCCCCTGGTCACCGGTCGCCGTATCGGGCGCGTGACCGTCGCCCCGGCGACTGCGCCGCTGCTGCTCGGCGGTGTCGATGCCGCGACTTTCGCGGGCCAGCTGGTGGGCCGGACGATCACGGATGCCGGCCGGCGTGGCAAATACTTGCTCTTTGCCCTCGACGACGGGATGACCTGGGTGGTGCACTTGCGGATGACGGGCCGGTTGGTATGGCACGAGGCCGCCGCCCCGAACGAGCCCATCGAGCGATTCGAGCGGGCGCGCGTGGAGCTCTCCGGCGGGCACGAACTGCGCTGGTGCGACGTGCGCAAGTTCGGGACCTGGCTGCTGACCCCGGACGTGACGGCCTACCTCGCCGCCAAGCTCGGCCCCGAGCCGATCGACCCGGCATTCACCGTGGCGCAGTTCCGGCGAGCGTTGGCGGGGAGGGCGGCGCCCGTGAAATCGGTGCTGCTCGACCAGCGTCGCGTCGCCGGGCTGGGCAATATTTATGTCGACGAGGCCTTGTATCAGGCCGGCGTCAACCCAAGCCAAACCGCTGGCGGCCTGGGGCCGGCGGCCACGCAGCGGCTCTTTGTCGCCGCGCGGGAGGTCCTCGAACGGGCGATCGCGAACCGCGGGGCCAGCTTCAAGGACTACGTCGACGGCATGGGCAACCAAGGGACGCAACACATGTTCGTCCAAGTGTTTCGGCGGACAGGCCAGCCCTGCTACGCATGTGGGACGGTCATTGAGCGGACCGTCATCGGCGGACGAGCGACGCACTTTTGCCCGCGCTGCCAGAAACTTTCGAAGTCCAGGCAGCCGCGACACGATAGCCATCGCGCCTGAGCGGCGATCCTCCCCTAGAATTGGCACCGATGGACTCTCCCGCCACGGACTATCCGGGCAACCTCAAGGAACTCGCGTTCCTCGACGCCTACCAGCGGGGGGCGCTGCGCAAGCCCCAGGTGGCCGCCGACGCGCTGCTCCGCGCGCTGGCCTTCGCCGACCCGAACGACCGGCCCGTCCTGGCCGGGGCGATCGCGGCGGAGCTTGCCGAAGCCTGCCGGCGGCTCGTCGCCGTTTGGGAGGCGTTGAGCGACCGCCGTCAGCCGATTGCGAAGGCCCTGCTGGGGCCTCTGCCGGGCGTCGCCGCCTGGTTGGCGTTCGCTCAGCAAGCCGCCACCTTCACGCCTGAACAAACGCTGAGGGAACTCGGCATTGGCGACACGGCCGCAGCGGCGGCGGAGCATCTTGGCTCACACTCGGCGCTGGCGGGCCTCGCCGGCCTGATCGCCGCCGCCGAGCGCGGATCGGGCATGGTCCTTTTGCCGGCGGCGCATTCGTCCGAAGGCTGGCTCGCCGGTGTCGACGCGGAGGCGGGCGCCGTCGCGGCGAGCTTCGGCATCGGCGAACCGGACGCTGCCGCGCTGGCCGACCTCACGGCCGACTTTTCTGGCGCGGCACGGGCTTTCCTCGGAGCCTACATCGAGGCTCGTCGCGGCGCGGGCTGGCGGCCAACGTGAGCGAGATCGTCAGGCCTGGCCGCTGGGACGCGATAACGGACGTGCCCGGCGTCACCGTCGGCCATCAGACCGACCGGCGCGGGGCGACGGGCTGCACGGTCATCCTTTGTCCGGCGGCCACGGCGGCGGCGGTCGATGCCCGCGGCGGCGCGCCGGGGACGCGCGAGACGGACGTGCTCGGCATGGCCAACGTCGTCCGCACCTGCCACGCGGTCGTGTTCGCGGGCGGGAGTGCCTTCGGCCTGGGCGCGGCTCAAGGCGTGATGCGCTTTCTGGCGGAGCGGGGCGTCGGCTTCGAAACGACGGTCGCCAAGGTCCCGATCGTCTCAGCCGCCGTGATTTTCGACCTCGGCATCGGCAAATCAGGCGCCTTCCCCTCGGCGGACGACGGCTACCGCGCGGCGGCGAACGCGAAGGCTGGGCGGGTGGCCCAAGGCTCCGTCGGGGCGGGGACGGGCGCAACGGTCGCGAAGCTGCTCGGCAACGAGGCGCGGCTGAAGGGCGGCGCCGGGACGGCGAGCCTGACCCATCCCGACGGCCTAATCGTCGCGGCGTTGGCGATCACGAACGCCGTCGGCAGCATCTACGACCCCGAAACCGGCGCACTCGTGGCCGGGCCGCTCGATGAACAGGGCGAGATGACGGGCATGGCCGATGTCCTCGTGCGCCGCCGGGCCCGCATGGAGGCGCTGCTTGCGACGTCGACGCGCGAGAACACGACTCTCGTCTGCGTGGCCACGAATACGAACTTCCCGCACGCCGCCATGCAGCGCCTCGCCTACCAGGCGCACGACGGCCTGGCGCGGACGATCATGCCGGCCCATACCTTCGGCGATGGCGACGTGGCCTTCGCGGTGGCGGTGCCCAGTCGCGAGCCAGCGCCCGACGACGCTCTGCTGGCGGGCATTCTCGCGGTGCAAGCCGTCGAACGAGCCGTGCTGCGGAGCGTCCGGGCGGCGAGATCGCTGGCCGGGGTGAAGGCCGCGCCGGAGTGACCGAGTGGCCGAGATGGACCGCTTCTCGGACCTTCGACGGATTGGAAGGACGTTAACTACCGGTTAGGATTACGGTCGATCAGTCGCGGCCACGGCGGCCGCGAGTAACGCAAGTAAGAGGAGAGAGCGCATGAAACGAATGTTGGCAGTACCGATTGCGGCCATCGCCCTGGCCGGAGTAATGGCAGGGTCCGGGCTGAGCCCGGCTTCGGCCGAGGATCAAACGCTCACGGTTCGGGCCGGCGATGCCGTCGGCGAGTCCTCCGTCAACCTGTTCCTGCCGGCCAACGTCACGGTGATCACCGGGACGACGCTGCGCTGGGCGATTTCGGACATCGAGCCGCACAGCGTCACGATGTTCGCCGGAGCGCCGCCGGCTGGCGAGCCACCGGTCGACCCTTCGCCCGCCACCTTCCCGAACGCCAAGAACGTCGTCAACTCCGGGCTGATCGTCCCGTCGGGGCCGGCCAAGGCGACGTACGATGTCAAGTTTGGGAAGGCCGGTTCCTACGACTACTTCTGCATCATCCACCCGAACATGACGGGCACGATCACCGTGCTTGATGCCAATTCGGCCGGCGCTCCCGGTGCCGACAACCAGCTCTCGCTGGACGCTCGCGGCAACGCGGCGCTGAACTCGGCCTCGTTCGAGGCGAAGGACGACCTCGCTCGCTTCCGCGCCATCCCGACAGCCGTCGTCGCCAAGACCGGCGGCGCCAAGGGCTACACCGTCCTGCTCGGGACCGAGACCGCCAACACGCAGGCGAATGTCAACCAGCCCGCGAAGCTCACGGTCCAAGAAGGCGACACCATCATCTTCAAGAGCCCGAGCGTTGTGCCGCATACGGCGACCTTCGGCACGCCTCCTCCGGGCGACCCGTTCGCGCTGCCGGCCTCGAAGCCCGGCGCGGCCGTCGATGGCACGGGCCTCGTGCACTCTGGCGTCCTTGAGACGATCCCCGACCCCTCGCAGGCGAACTCGTTCGAGATGACCTTCACCAAGGCCGGGACCTACAAGTACAGCTGCATCATCCACGGCGCCATCCTTCCGGACGGCACGCGTGTAGGCCAGCAGGGCGAAATCGTGGTGACGGCACGGACCGCGCCGGGCGCCCCGAACACGGGTTCCGGCATCGCCGCCGTATCGCCCAACGGCACGAGCGGCCTGATCGTCGTCATTGGCGCGATGGTCCTCGCGCTGGCGATGGCCGGCGGCAGTCTCGTTTACTCCCGCCGGTAGTTCGACCAAGCCACGCCTTGCATCAGACGAGGCTAACGCCGCACCCTCACGAATGGCCGGGCTTCACCGCCCGGCCATTCGCTTGCCCACCCCGAGGAGCCAGCCCTTATGAACGCCAAGGCCTCGATCTGCCTGGCCGGACTCGCAGCGGTGACGGTGATCGCGGCCTGCGGGGGCGGGGGAAGTGCGAACGGCAGCGTCACGCCCGCTGGCCCGGTCGGGACGGCGACGGCGACCCGAGCCAGCGCTACGGCGACCGCCGCCACGGCCGCGTCGACGGCGACGTCCACAGCCGCTTCGCCAACCTCATCCCCAACGAGTTCAGGGACGGCTATCTCCTCGATCCCCACACCGACGCCCACGCCCACACCGGCGCCGTCCGCTACGAATGCCCCGGCGGCGACAGCGACGAGCCCCGCGTCGCAGCCCACCGCCACGCAGCCGCCGCCGACGCCTACTTCGCCGCCGCCAAGCGCCACGGCCACAGCGTTCACCGTGACGCTCAACGACAACTTCTTCTCGCCTTCGAGTCTCACAATCCCGCGCGGGAGCACCGTGACCTGGGTCTGGGCGGGCGAGGCTGTGCACGATGTCACTGCCTCGTTCGGCTCCAGCAAGCTCCAGAAGGAGGGCGCATTCTCCTTCACTTTCACCGAGCCGGGGACGTTTCAGTACCGGTGTTCGATCCACGACACGCCGCCAGCGACGCGCATGCGCGGCACGATCGTCGTCCAGTAAGGCAATGCCCGCTTCGACTCCACCCTTCGGCTGCGTTACCGTTGCACCCGGGGGACAGCATGACCGAGCCGTTGCGGGCCAACACGCCCGACGTCGTGGCCGAGACCGTCGATGGCGAGGCCCTGATCGTTAACCTCCGCACCGGCTGTTACTACACCGCGAGCGGGGCGGCGGAGGCGGTCTGGAGCTTGCTCTGCGGCGGAGAGACAACCGAAGCCGCGACGCGAGCGCTCGCCGCCCAGTTCGATGGCGACGGCCGTGACCTAAGCGGCTACGTGGCCGGTTTACGGGCGAAGTTCCTGGACGAGGAACTCCTGGTCGCGGCGGCAGGCCCTGGCGACGGCCCCGTTGCGCGGCCCGCGCCGGCCGCGCGACAGCCGTTCCTCGCCGAAACCTTGACGAAGTTTACGGATATGCAGGAGTTGCTGATCCTGGACCCGGTGCATGACGTCGAGGAGGAGGCCGGATGGCCAGCAGCCCGCCGGGCCTGACGCGCGCGATGTCCCGGCGGACGGAACAGGTCGCGTTCCATGGGGCGTTCACGGAGGCCGGGGCCAGGGCTGGGCTGGTCGAAGTGCGACGAGTCATCGCCGGGGCCCGCGTGCGGCTCCTGTTCGCGGGCTCGGCAATGATCCCGTACCACGCGACCGCGTTCGAACATCTTCCCCCTTGGGACGGGTCCGCGGAGCTCACCATCCATGTTTGGGACAGCGCCTCGACCGGGATCCCACTGCCGCTTGAGGCGGGGTCACTCGATGAGCACACGCGCCGCGGCTTGCCGTCGCAGGCGCCGGTCGAGGGCTACTGG
>CAMAUF010000115.1 GCA_945861295.1 bacterium
ATGCGCGCCGTCAGGTCGGCACGCGATTCGCCAGACTGGACTCAACGCCACCTATCTTACCACCGCGAGAGGTTGGTCTTGGCTTCGTGGACGGTCACTTCCATGCCCTGATCATCGTCCAGCGAAACGCGGTTAGTCAAGATTAGCCAACCGTTTACGGCGCGCCGCACGGTGCTCGACCATCGTGCAGCGATCCTGCGCGATCGCGAGCCCCGCGGCCGCGGCGCGCGCGAGGCCGGCGTTGTTCGTGATGCCCTGCTGCAGCCAGATCGCGCCCGCTTTCGCCGCAATGGCATCGTCGATGACCGCGTCCGTCTGCTCGGAGCGCACGAACACGTCGACCAAGTCGACCGGCTCCGGGATGTCTTGGACGCGACGATAGCTCTTCTCGCCGAGCACTTCGTCCGCCCACTGCTGGAGGGGGACCGGGATGACGCGGTAGCCAGCCGCTTGGAGGTACTCGGCGATCTGATAGGCGGTCCGATGCTGGCGGTCGTCGAGGCCGACGACGGCAATCGTTTTTGCGGCGATGAGGCGTTCCAGGGCAGTGTCCACGGTTATCTCCTCTTGCGGGGCTTTGGGCGTGTCGGGCCAGGCGCGGCAGCTGCAGGCGCCGGCGCGACTGCGACAGGTTCGAGCGTGTCGGCGTCGACTTCGACCAGCTCCCAGCCCTCCGGGATGCGGACTTCGACGCCGACCAGCGCGGCGATGGCGTTGCCGACGGCGAGCGTGCGGTCCATGCCGTCCTCTTGGCCGTAGGCCGGGACGGGCACCTGGGCGACCTTCACGCGCTTGCCGTTCTTCTTGACGATGGTGAGCGCGAATTGGCGCAGGTCGTCGGCTTGGTCGTGCCAGCGGTCTGTTTCGCCGCCTTCGATGGTGATTTCCAGGTAATCGACCTTCTGGAAGGGGACGAGCTCCTTGGTGCCGATGCCCATGCCGAGGTAGCCCTGCTGCCACATGGCCGAGTTCTTGGCGCGGTCGACGATGACATCTGCCCCCGCGACCGCGCTGACGAGGCCCATCACGCAGATCGGGACCAGAAAGAGCAGTATCAGGAGCGCGCCAACGAGCAGCCAGAGCGGGGCCGAACCATCGCCCGCCGCGATCAGCGCGATCACCCCGGCCGCAAAGCACAAACCCAGGAGCGGCAGCCAGACCGTCGCCCGCGCGCTGCGGATCTGCACCTTATCCTCTGAAAGGGTAGCGATGGAACGATGGAGCAGCACTTGGCGCTTGCCATCGCGGCGGGGCGTGAAGACCCGGCTGGGGACAGGAAGTTCGGCCATCCGGCTCTAGGGTACGCCGTCGCGGCCGGTTATGCGCCGGGGGCGCGGCCGGCCATCGCTGTACCGATGCCGCTGACCTGCGCGGCGCTCAGGTGGCCCGTGTCGACGGCCTTGAGCAGTTGGAAGCGGCCACTACCCAGGCTGACGCTCGTAATCGAGCAGTTCGCCATGGGGATGGGGACGACACGGTCGTCGCCCAGTGCTTCGCCGATAATCACGCCGATCGCGATGTAGTGGGAGACGATGACGAGGTCAGCATCTGCAGCGGCAGCGGCGAGGCCAAATTCGCGCACCGTCTCGATCACGCGACGCCGCCAGGCTTGGAGGTGGGCAGGCTGATCGGCCCAAAGGCCAGCCATGAACGGACCAATCATCGAGCGGCGCTGCTCCGCCGCCATGGCTGGGTCGAAGACTTCGGCGACCTCTTCGCGGATCAGCGGTTCAAGCCCGAGCGCTGCGGCGGTCGGCGCGGCCGTTTCCCTCGTCCGGCGGAGGGGCGAAACCAGCAGAATCTTGGCGGAAAGCCCGGCCAGCGCCTTGGCGGTCGCGGCGGCCTGCTCGTGGCCAAGTGGTGCGAGGCCGGGATCGAGGTCCTCTGCGCCGGCCAGCGCGAGGCCATGACGGATGAGGTAGATGGACAAGTGCGTTACCCCGAAGCGATCGGCCCAGCCTGATGGGCGCGCGCCGACATTGGTTCTGGGCATCGTACGCTGCGGCGGGTTAACCTTCCCGCCAAACCTTTCTCGCGGAGCGAAGCCCATGCCCTACCACGCCAACCCGACCCCCGATGGCTCGAAGCCGATTGCCGTCGTCACCGGCGCCAGCTCTGGCATCGGCGAGGCAACGGCCCGGCAGCTTGCCGAAGCTGGCTACCGCCTCGTCCTCGGCGCGCGCCGCCTCGACCGGATCACGGCGCTGGCGGCCGAGCTTGGCGGTGAGGCCTGCCATCTCGACGTCACCCAGCGCGCCAGCGTGGACGCCTTCGCGGCGCGCTTGCCGAAGCTCAACGTGCTCGTCAACAACGCTGGCGGCGCCCTCGGCATGGAACCGGTGGCCCAGTCCGTCGATGAAAACTGGCGGACCATGTGGGAGACCAACGTCCTCGGGTTGATGATGATGACGCGGGCCTGCCTGCCGGCGCTCGAAGCCTCCGGGGCTGGGCACATCATCAACGTCGGCTCGATCGCCGGGCTGGAGTCGTACCCGAATGGCGCCGGCTACACCACGGCGAAGCACAGCGTCGTTGTGATCACTGAGACACTGCGGGTCGAACTGCTCGGCAAGCCGATCCGGATCACGGAAGTCGACCCGGGCATGGTCGAAACGGAGTTTTCGGTCGTCCGCTTCGGCGGCGACGTGGACCGCGCGAAGAACGTCTACCGCGGCCTGACGCCGCTGGTCGCGGGCGATATCGCCGACATCATCGCCTGGGCGGTGACGCGTCCGCCGCACGTCAACATCGACCACCTGCGGGTGACGCCCCTCGCGCAGGCGACGGCGACGCTCGCGCACCGGGTGGGGTAACCGTCACCCCGCGCGGCGCTGATGTAAACTCGAAGCAGGAGCAGAGACGATGGCAGCAGCGGCAGCCACCTTGGAGAAGGCCCAGTTCACGCCCGAGCAGGTTGACGCTTGGGACGACGGCGTCGCCTATGAAGTCGATGAACACGGGAGGTTGATAGAACGAAATATGGGTGCAGAAGCGGACTTCGTAGCTGGGACGATCCACTCTGCCGTTTCGCACACGGCGAACACGAACCGGACGGGCTTCGTTTTCGGCGGGGGAGTAGGCCTCAAGATCTTCCCGGGGCGGCCGAGACGCATGCCCCGCGGCGATGTCGTGTACATCTCCCGCCGGCGTCTGCCGCGCATCCCGCGAGGGCTCATCACCGCCCCTCCGGAGTTGATCATCGAAGTTGTTTCTCCGGGCGATACCGCAGAAGAACTCAACGCCAAGGCGCATGAATACCTCGCTGGCGGCGTCGACCTCGTCTGGGTGGTTTATCCCTCGACCCGCACAGTGATGGTCTTCCGGGCTGACGGCACGGTCTCCGAATTCGGAGCGGAGGACACGATCACGGGCGAACACGCGTTCCCCGAGTTCAGCGCCAAGGTCGCCAGCTTCTTCGCCCTGATCGCGGAGTAGCGCGCCAGCGGGGCTGCCCAGCCGGACTTCGAATGTCCATAGGCCTTGAGCAAGCGCCCGGAGCGTTGCGAAAGTGCTCGTCGGCGCGACCGGGCGCTGTCACGCCCCCGTCAGGGCGCGAAGGCGGCGGTCGATTTCGTCGAGTGCGGCGACGGGCGCGAAGGTTGCGCGGGCCCAGGCCGCGCCCTCGTCGTTCGCCATCAGGCGTCCCGCCCGTTGCTCGCCAATCAGCTGGCCTAGCGCCGCCGAGACTTGGTTGAAGCCGCTCGCCCGAATGGTGTGCGGCATCGTATGGGTGAAGATCACGTGCCGGCCACGCGAAAGCGCTTCCACCACCGTAAACGGGACGCCGTCGTGACTCGTGAGGCGCACATAGACCGAGATCGCTGGCCAAAGGGCGGTGAGGTCCGTCCAGCCTGGGGTCGCGAGGTTCGGCGGCGGGGGGCCCGGCAGCGTCTCCGCGGGCGACGGCACCAGCGTGAACGCTACGTCCGGGAAGGCGGCCGGGAGGCGGATCAGCGTCTCCATGTCGAATACCTCACGGTCGAAGGCGTCGACCGGCAGATAGAGCAGGACGTGCGGCTCATCGGGTAACGGCAGCGGCGCCGGCGCAAGCCCAGGGATCGGCAGCGGCACGTACTCGGCACGTATCCCCATCGCGGCCAATTCTTCGACGAGCCATCCCGCGTCCGTCCAATGCGTGGGCCGGTCGACGACACGCGACGCTAGGCGGCCCAGCCGATGCTCCTCTTGCGCGATGAGGACGTCGGTGCCTACCCAGTGGATGACAACGGGCTTGCGGAGGAAGCGCATCATGATGTCCTGCGGCGAGCCGCGCTCGGCGCGACTGCCGATGAGGTAGACGAGGTCGGCCGCGGCCACCATGCGGGCGACGCGCGCCCAGGCGCGGAGGTCGCGCGCCGGGTGCGGGACGAATCGCGCCCGCCAGCCGCGCCCGCGAAGTTGGGATTCGAGCATGGCGCCGAAGTACGGCAACCCGAGGATCAGGACGCGCTTGCCCGGAAAAGCGCCCGGAGCGTCGGGGCCACCACGGGGCGGCGTCACCGCCGGCCCTCGCGAGAACGGGCGATCAGCGGCCCTGACGGTGGCGTCACGACGCCCGACCCGGCGCCAACATCGCTGCCGACGAGCGCACGCGGGCCGACCTTCGCCCCGGCCCCAACGGTGACGCCGGGCAAGAGCGTGACATCGGCCGCGAGAGACGCGCCGGGCCCGACGATCACTGGCGCGACGCGCAGCGGGCGAACCGCGTCCGCCGACCAGTTGCCGCCTCCCGTATGCGTGACGAGCGTGCAGCGCATGTCCAAAGTGGCATTATCTCCGATCGTGACAGAGTCCGTGAGGTCGAGATGGAGGTCGGGGCCAAGCCGGACGCGGGCGCCAATGACGAGGTTCACAAAGCCACCGCTGGCGTTGGCGATGTGGATCGGCCCAGCGATCGAGCAGCCGCGGCCCACGGCCGCGCCATGCGCGCGAAGGAGACCGGCGTGTCCGCTGGTCATCGTGCGGAGTTCCATCGCCACGCCCTCGATTCCATGGCGGCGATAGCGCTGGCTTCGGCGCGCACGGCCCAGGGCACGGCGTAAGGTCCGAGCGAACCGGCTCAGTTGCGGCTTGATTTCGTCCAATCCGGTCATTGTAGACTCTCCGGCCAGGCCAACGAGGCCGTAAACTGTGCGTAAACAATGTACGGATGAGGGATTCCAAACGAAAGGCGGCTTGTGCGGACATGCCAGCGAACCTACCCTCAGGCTAACGGTCATCTTTCGTGCACGTGTGAGGGATTCATGAAACGACGCAACATCCTGGGTGTAGTCCTCGCTGGCGTGGCGCTGGTAGCGCTGCCAGCGACAGCCCTCGCACAATTCCCCCCCGACCCGCCCTCCACCTACTACGGCTCCGCCACGGGCCAGGCGGTCGGGACAAAGGTCGTCGCGCTCATCGGCGACGGCGGCAGCTTTGTCGCCTGCGGCGTTGGCGACGTTGTCTTGGACAGCGGCAACCCGGTGTATGTCGTCGACGCATTCTCGGACTCGCAACGGGCCGGGTGCGGCAAGACTGGCAGGGTCGTCCGTTTCTACTTCAGCCCGACCGGCGCCAATCCGGGACGTCTAGCCAATGAGACATCCTCCTGGGCGGGGTCAGGTCCTAAGAACCTCAATCTCACGGCCGGCCCGGCGTTGGCCGTCCGAAGCAACATCGCAGGCGTCACGAGCGACAAGAAATAGCGGGCCGTCCGCCTCGGGGTCTCGCCATGCGCCTCTTGCCCCCAGCCATCGTTACCGTCATCGCGGTCGTTGGGGCTGGCTTTGGGCTGTCATCCGCGCAGGACGGGCCGCCATTCCCCGATTTCTTCTGGCCTTACGGCATAGTCCAGCTCGACGAAGAGAACCTCGCCCCCCCAACGCAGCCTGTGGTGGCCTTCGTCAACGGCCGCGCCTGCGGCCAGGCCGAGACGAAGGTGGCCGACGCGGGCGGGTCGAACCCCCCGGGCGATGCCGGCAAGACCGTCTTTGTTATCACCGTCCTCGCGGACGGCCCCGGCGAAGGCCAGCGGCCCGGCTGTGGCCGGCTCGGCGACAGCGTCCAACTATGGTTCCCGCGCCTGGGCTACCTCGCCGCCGAGACGCCGCTGTTCAAGGCCGGCCCGCAGCGGATCGACCTCACCCTCGCCCGACCGCTCGAGCACAGGGTGACCTTACCGTTCCTGACGGCGTCACCGTAGTTTTCCGGATCGCGCCGCGAGGTACCGTCCGGCCTCGCTTTCGCGGCCTGTGACGGACGCCAGCAGGGTCGTGATGTCGGCCGGTGTGTCGAGGTCGAGCGCGAGTTCAGGGATGGCGACAACCGCGACTTCGAGCCCCGCTTCCTGGGCCGCCGCAAGGTGCTTCGCCAAACTCCCGCGGCCGTAGGCGAGCGGGAACGCGGCGGCGGGACGAAGGAACATCGCGTTCGTGCCGCCATCACCGCTTTCGACGGCCGCCATCGCCAGCGGGCCGGGCGGGGCAGCCTCAAGCAGGCGGCGGATAGCATCGGGTGTTGCCAGCGGGAGGTCGGCGTGCAGGATGACGACGCTTTCCAGCGGTCGGATGGCCCAGCCAAGCTGCGCGTTTAACCCGCTGAGCCGCGCGTTTTCGGCCAGGTAGCGGTCGGCGCCAGCGACAAGCCGCAACTCCGCTGGGTCTGGGCCAAGCAGCCAGACTTCGAGACCAGCGCCACGTGCGGCCGACACAACGGTGGCGGCCGTGATCAGAGCGAGTTCGCGGCGCTCTTCCGGCGCGAGCGCGCCGGCGAGCCTGCCCTTGGCCTGCGAAAGCCGGTTGAGCGGGATGACCGCGGTCGGGAGGGCCACCCGGCTAGCCGCGGGCGGCGGCGACA